>JANMVB010000667.1:0-1622 GCA_031392305.1 Ferruginibacter sp. | reverse complement strand
CCGATTATTTTTTTCACCATTGTGTTGGGCATTGCCGGTGCCGGCGATATGAAAAAGGTAGGCAGGGTAGGCGGTAAGGGTCTTTTATATTTTGAGGTGGTAACTACGCTGGCACTTATTATTGGGTTAGTGGTAGCGCATGTAATAAAGCCCGGAGCAGGCATAGCTGTTAACAATGTGCAAAGCGACAAAGTGGCCACCATTGCCAGTAAAGCAAAAGAATTAGATTGGGTAGAATTTTTTACGCATATCATTCCCGATAATATTTTTAAGTCATTTGCCGAAGGAGATATTTTGCAGATTCTATTGTTCAGTATTTTATTCGGGGCCGGCTTAAGCCGCCTTGGCCCTTATGGCACCAGCCTGCTTACCACGCTGGATAAAATAAGCAAAGTGATATTTAATATTATGAAGATCATCATGCGGCTGGCACCACTCGGTGCTTTTGGCGGCATGGCTTATACCATCGGGCAATTTGGTTTTGGCAGTTTATTATTATTGGGCAAACTGATGCTTACATTTTACATAACCGTATTTTTATTTGTAGCAGTAGTGTTGAACCTCATTTGCCGGTACAATGGTTTTAGTTTATGGAAATTATTAAAGTACATTAAAGAAGAACTACTGATTACATTAGGTGCCAGCAGCAGTGAACCTGTATTGCCCAATATCATGCAAAAACTGGAGGCAGCAGGATGCAACAAAAGTGTGGTAGGCCTGATAATACCAACGGGCTATAGTTTCAATCTTGATGGCACAACCATTTACCTCAGCATGAGTGTGATATTTTTGGCGCAGGTATTTGGTGTAGATCTTTCCATCGGGCAACAGCTTACCATACTCGGTATTTTAATGATCACCAGCAAAGGTGCGGCAGGCGTAACCGGTAGTGGTTTCATTGTGCTTGCATCTACACTTACCGCCATAAAAGTTATTCCTATTGAAGGGTTGGCACTTCTGCTCGGAGTTGATCGTTTTATGAGCGAAGCCAGGGCCATCACCAACCTCATTGGCAATACCGTGGCCACGGTAGTAATTGCAAAAAGTGAAAAAGCAGTGGATATGCTTTTGTACAAGGCAATGGTAGAGGATCAGCCCTTTCCTTTAGCGCATATAAAAACAGGACTGGATGCAGCGGAAAAAGAAGAGGTATTATAATTGAAAATTTCTACTGAAAGGAAATAAAAGCAGTCAAAATACTTTGGTATTTCTTAATACATTTTTTTGTCCGGGCAAAGAAGCCATGAGCAGCATCCTTGCGTCGCACTCTTGTACGTTATACCATTGTGGATCTTTTCCCACTGATATTTTGAGTGAATAGAAATATGTATTTAGCTTGAATGCAGGATCGGCCTCATAAAAAAGGCGTTAAGAAAATTTGAATGATTGTCGTTAAGAAATGAAATTGATGTTACAAATACCTGGCTTTGCTTTTTTGCCCGTAAGTTGCACAAATGTTTGGATATATTTTGCAGTTTGAGCTAATTTCATTTTAGACAAGCATTCAAATTTTTACGTGTCCCGACGAACGAAGTGGAACTCGGGAGCCCTTTTTTATGCAGCCTTGATTTTTTTTGTTTCTTTTTTTATCAAGAAAAAAAAGAAAATGATGTCTTCAAATC
>JANMVB010000585.1:0-9416 GCA_031392305.1 Ferruginibacter sp. | reverse complement strand
GGTACAAGGGAGTGACACAACGATGATCCCATGAAACACAAATGCTTGTTTCATAAAAAACTATTAAACTATAATAACAGCTAACAATAGCCGCTTATAATAAAGTCATATATGAACATCACCTTTTCGTTCATCAGCGTTTATATGCGTTCATCACATATTCATTTTTTGTCATCTCCCATTCATCGTACAAAAAATGCAATTCATCCATATCGGTAATAATTTTTTGTAACATTTTTATGTGCTTTGCGTCTGATAAAATAAATAAAAAATTAAAATGAAAAATTTTATAATCGTAGCCCTGGCAATCTTCTCGATGATTTCAACAGCTTCATTTGCACAAGCACAAAGCAAGGTTAGCGGTAGCATTACTGATAATAATAATAAGGCCCTTGCTGCGGTAACCGTATCACTTTTAAAGGTGCAGGATACCACCCTGGTAAAAGCATCTGTGAGCGGTGCAGACGGTAAATTTGAAATAAGTGTTTCAAAGGATGGCAATTATATGTTGAGCTATTCTGCAGTGGGATTTGAAAATAAATTTTCTCCTGCTTTTGAAATAAAAAATTTACAATCAGTTAATATTAAAGCTATATCGCTGTCTCCCGCTGTTGCAAAATTGCAGGATGTAACAGTGACTTCTAAAAAACCAATGATAGAAGTGAAAGCAGATAAAACTATTTTTAATGTAGAGGCCAGCATTAATGCAACCGGAAGCAATGCCCTTGAGTTGCTGCAAAAAAGCCCCGGCGTACAGGTAGATAATAATGAGAACATCAGCATGAAAGGCAAGACGGGAGTAAAGGTTTATATTGATGGTAAGATGATGCAACTGGATACCAAAGACCTGGCAGCATATCTTAAAAGTATCAACAGCAATGATATTGAAGCCATTGAAATGATCAGCAACCCAAGCGCTAAATATGATGCAAGTGGTAATGCCGGCATCATCAATATTCGCCTGAAAAAAAATAAAAAATTTGGCACCAATGGCAGTACCAGCATCGGTTTTGTACAGGGTGTTACACCAAAGGGCAATGGCTCGGTTAACCTTAATTACCGCGATAAAAAAATAAATATTTTTAGTAACCTCAGTGCAAATATTGGTGATTATCAAAATACTTTGAACCTGTACCGTATTCAAAAAGATACATTGTACGATCAAAAAAGTGTAAACATCAGCAGCAACAAAAGCTTTAATGTAAAAGCTGGTGCCGATTATTTTATTGATAGCAAAAACACTATCGGTATAATGGCAACCACCAACTATAGCGATAATGAATTTAAGAGCAGCAGCAACACACAAATTTCTTATCACCCTACCGGTCAGTTTGTGAAGAGCCTGCTTGCTTATAATAATATTCCGGGCAACCGTACCAATGCCAACTTTAATGTTAACTATCGCTATGTAGATACAAGCGGACGTGAAATAAATTTTGATGCAGACTATGGATTTTTTCGTGGTACCGGACGTAGCTACCAGCCTAATAATTATTACGGCGGTAATAACAATTTACTCTACAGCATAATCAACCGGAATTATACGCCAACAGACATTGATATTTACACAGCCAAATTAGATGCAGAACAAAAATTAGGAAAAGGTAAATTGGGCTATGGCCTTAAAACATCTTTTGTAACAACAAAAAATACCTTCGACTTTTTTAATGACAATGCAAGTGGTGTGCCTGTAAAATTGCTCGACAGGAGCAACAGCTTTACCTATAAAGAAAATGTAAACGCCGGCTATATTAATTACCAGCGCCAGCTAAATGAGAAATGGAGCATGCAAACCGGCCTGCGTGCAGAGCAAACAAACAGTGAAGGAATTTTAACCAGGGCCGACGGAACTGTACAAAATGATAACAAAGTGAAGAGGGAATATTTTGATTTTTTCCCAAGTGCAGCGCTCACCTGGAATATAAATAAAAAGCATTCACTGAACTTAACTTATAGCAGAAGGATTGACAGGCCTACCTACCAGGACCTGAACCCATTCGAAAATAAATTAGATGAACTAACGTATGAAAAAGGCAATGCTTTCTTAAGGCCGCAATACACAAATAATATTGAACTAACGCATACGTTTATGGGCTTTATAAATACCACCGTAGGGTATAGCCATGTAAAAGATTATGCCACACAGGTAACAGATACAACCGGAAATGCAACGTATGTACAGCAACAAAATCTTGCCACGCAGCAAATACTAAGTTTTAACATGGGTGCCCCGCTTGCAATAAAAAAATGGTGGAACGGGTATGCAAATATTTGGTACAACTACCAGTTATTTGATGGGGCAATTGGCGATAATGCGGTAAGTATCAACATCCCGTCTTATGGCGCATACCTGCAACAAAGTTTTACCCTTGGTAAAGATTATACTGCAGAAGTAAGTGGGTATTTTAATGGTCCAAGTATTTGGGGTGCTACGTGGAAAACAAAATCGCAGGGAGGTGTAGATCTGGGTCTGCAGAAGCAATTGTTTAAAAAGAAAGCTACGCTAAAAATTTCTGCTACCGATATCTTCCGTACAAATCCATGGACTGCTATTTCAGATTTTGGTGGTGTGTATATAAAGGGAAGTGGCTCCTGGGAAAGCCGCACGGTACGGGCTAATTTTACCTGGCGTTTTGGAAGTAACCAAATCAAAAATTCGAGAGATAGAAAAACAGGTTTAGAAAGCGAAGCAAAAAGAATTAAGTAATTCGTACACTTTGATGGGTATTAAAAGGGTCATTTTCAATTAAAGAGGATGACCCTTTTTTTATTTGTCCGGGCTAAGAAACAATGAGGAACATCGTTGCATCGCCCTCTTGTACGTTATACCAATTGGCATCTTTACCCACAAAATAATTAGAACAACAGCATATAAATTTATCAATAAATGTTATTAGTAGAAATAGGTACCACTAAATAGCAGTGTATTAGAACCCCCTTTCGGGGGGCAGGGGGCTGAAAGGCAGGGGGCTTTAATCATACTCATATTCAAAATACCCAAGCAAAATCTTTTCTTTTGAAAAACATTTTTCAATAATACGCAGTCCATCATTGTAAACATACTTCCACGTGTAGTATTCATTGTTAACACCTTCCTCTACCGTTATCATTTGTGTTACCTGTCCGGCACTGTTATATTCAAACATAAAATCAGGAAGCAGTTTGTTTTTTACTACGTTAAATTTTACAATGTCTGTAAGCCTGTTTTTATCATTGTAATAATAGTAATAGTGCTTGCCATTTTTTCCTTCATCATTTTCATCAATTACATTCCCCAACTCATCCAGCTTAAAATAAATAAAGGCAGAGTCTTTATTATTTCTGATACGCATCATATTTAATGGCCGGTTTTTTTCGTCGTAAGTATATACATGCTCTTCTAAAAGCTGTGTCGAAAAATCATCATCATTTGAATGTGAATTAGAAATAATCCGGGAAATGTTTTCTTTATTATCGTATGCGTATATAGAAGTTGTAACCGAAAGCTCGGAGCTATCTGTTGATTGAATCAACTGGTCCCGGTCGTTGTAATAAGTTGTAACCAACGATTTACCGCTGATATTTGACCGGGTATAGGTTTCTGTTTTCCGGTAATCTTTTGCAAGTTTTTTTTCACAAAAAAAGCCAGGGCTCGGTTCACTGTTGCCTTCAAAACTATGCACTTTGATAGTCCTGATTTTTTGAGCTTTTAATTCGTTCCTCTCTGCCGCCGCCTGTTTATTACTTATAATGTCTTTATAATAATATTGGGCCTTGCCGGGATATATACCACCCATAATAAATAGTAAGGTGATCAGAAAAAACTTAAACGGGTAATTTTTTTGCATGGGCAAAATTAAGATAGTGAAAGGGTAAAAATTATATTGTATTGTTATTTTATAAAACCGGGTGTATTTAAAATTGTTGCTGGCTGGTGGAACACCAGCCAGCAACAGCCAGCCGTAGCCGTTGTCTTCACCGGCCACTACCCTTAGGGGAGTAGCTACAATTGTAAATGCATTCATAAAACAAGTATCTTATTTATCGTATAGATGCAGCAATCATATAAGTTTTTGCAATCTAACTGGTTTCAGCATTAAAGTTTTTTTTTGAACTATTTTTAACAAAATTTGCAGTACGTGAGTCATTTTAAAGAAAGGACAGATAAAATTTGTTTGAATTGTAATGCCGCCCTGCACGGAACATTTTGCCATATTTGCGGGCAGGAGAATATTGAGCCGAAGGAATCTGCCTGGCACCTGGTAACACATTTTTTTAATGACATCACCCATTTCGATGGCAAGTTTTTTAGCTCATTGAAATTGTTGGTAACAAGGCCAGGATTTTTATCAACCGAATATTACCGGGGCCGTAGAACTAGTTACCTCAACCCAATCCGGATGTATGTTTTTACTTCCGCAATTTTCTTTTTAATATTTTTTTCTTTGTATAACGTTACAGATAAAAAAAATGCAGATGCAATCATTACTGATGATAGTTCGGTTAAAGTTGCAGGCAAAACATTAAGGGAAATGCGTTTGCTTACACCCGACAGCCTGAAAAAATTTACTGCTAAAATCAATAATGGCAAACCAATCTCTTCTGATGGGCTGCAAATTTATTTCGATAGTATAGATAATATTAATGGTTTTCATTTCACCAGCTCCAAATATAAATCGAAGCAGGAGTACGATGCTATTTTACAAAAGGGGATTAAAAAGCACAATTGGCTTGAGCGAAAACTTATTTATAAAGAAATTGAGGCAAACGAAAAATATCATAACAGCAGGAGTCAGTTTCTTGCTGCTTTTATAGGTGTATTCATTCACAGGTTTCCACAAATGCTGTTTATTTCACTACCGTTTTTTGCCTTGCTTTTAAAATTATTGTACATCCGTAGAAAACAATATTACTATGTAAGTCATGGCATATTTGGTATTCATTTTTATGTATTTATTTTTATTGTGCTGTTATTGCTACTTGGTTTTGGGGCACTTAAAAATTTAACGCATTGGCAATGGGTTATTTACCTGCAGCAATTTTTGGGTATAGCCATTTTGTTTTATTTATATAAAAGCATGCGTAATTTCTATCAGCAGGGCCGTGCAAAAACACTATTGAAATTTTTGTTGCTTAGTATGCTATCTGTTTATTTGATAGCATTTTTATTCATCATTTTTTTCCTTTTCTCTTTTATAAATTTTTAACTATGCAACAATCTGATACCGGAGCATTTATACGGCTGGTAAATATCATGGAAGAACTGCGGGAAAAATGCCCCTGGGATAAAAAGCAAACCATTGAAACCCTCCGGCAACTTACCATTGAAGAAACCTATGAGCTTACAGATGCCATAACCGATAAAGATTGGAAAGGTATTAAGGAAGAACTGGGGGATATCTTGCTGCATATAGTTTTTTATGCTAAAATTGGTGCAGAACAAAACAAGTTTACGCTTGATGATGTAATCAATGGGGTATGTGAAAAACTTATTTTTCGGCATCCGCATATTTATGGTGATGTCGTTGTCAATAATGATGAAGATGTAAAGCGCAACTGGGAAATGTTGAAGATGAAGGAAGGTAAAAAATCTATTCTAAGTGGCGTTCCAAAATCTTTGCCAGCAACAGTCAAAGCAATGCGACTGCAGGAGAAAGCCAAACAGGTAGGCTTTGAATGGGAGAATAAAGAACAGGTGTGGGCAAAAGTAGAAGAGGAGCAGGCAGAGCTTTTTGAGGCCATTGCTTCCGGCAACACCGTTGATATTGAGTCAGAATTGGGAGATGTTTTTTTCTCCCTGGTAAACTTCGCAAGGTTTTTGCAGTTAGATGCAGAAAATGCATTGGAGCTCACCAATAAGAAATTTATTGACCGCTTTACCAAAATGGAAGAAGCTGCGCTAAAGGATGGCAAAGCATTAACTGAAATGACATTGGAAGAAATGGATAGTATCTGGAACAAAATAAAAAAGTCGTAAAATCATAACTGTACTCATACTGCAAGGCAGTTAATTCATCAATATTGCAACACGAATATTCATTCAAAAAGTTTTTACTACGCAACAGCTACCTGCTGGTAACTGCTGCATGGCTTGTTACCATTTCATTTATTATTGATAACTACCTCTCCGGTAATTCTTCACCGGTTACTGTAGGTAAAAATATTACTGCTTTTATAACATTGCAGGAAAATGATTTTGATGCAGTAAGCGATGATACGGCGCTAATTACTAACCTGGCTACCAATAATATTGACGAACCCACCCTGCAAAAACTTACTGAAAAAAACTATTTTCTATACATTTATACGCAAAATAATTTTGGGGCATACAACCTTGTTTTTTGGAGCACACAGGTGATTGAACCTCTCGGGGCTGTTTCTGTTATGCAGGGCAGGAGTGGGTTTATAAAACTGTCCAATGGCTATTATGTTTGGCGAAAAAATACAGTAAATGATTTAACTGTTATTGCACTAATCCCGGTAAAATGGAACTATGCAATTACCAATGCGTACCTGCGCAATTCATTTGCAATGGGCAAGGATATTGAGCATGCCTATAATATTAAAGAAGAGGAAAGTGGTGTGGTTATAAAATCCAAGGAAGGAAATTACCTCTTTTCGCTGGAACCCAAAGCTGTAATGTTATCACCACGTAACAACCTGATAGCATCAGTATTACGATTAATTGCAGCTTTTTTTGTATTGATCTTTGTACATTTTATTGCATCTTACCTCGTTGCTAAAAATTTCTTTAAAGGCGTATCCTTCCTTTTAGTAACAGTAACCTTTTTAAGATTATTGGGATATTTTTATCCCATACCCGTTAATTTCAGGCAGTTTGAGCTATTTGATCCAACTATATATGCTACCAATAATGTACTCAGTTCGCTCGGCGACTTAATGCTCAATTCTGTATTGTTTTTGTGGATTGTACTTTTTGTACGGTTTTATATCCAGGAAAAAAAGATTGCGTTTGCAATTAAAAATGAAGTGGTTAAATGGGCGGTCGTATTAGCAGGTATCTGCATTTTAATCCTCTGTACTTTTATTTGCGGGCATATATTTCGTTCAATGGTGGCAGATAGCCGAATCCCTTTTGATGTAATAAACTTTTTTACCCTCGACAGGTATAGTATCACAGGTTTTTTAGTGTTTGGTTGTATTGCTATCAGCTATTTCTTTTTAACGCAAATTATTATTTACCTCATGCAGCCATTGTTGCCAAAAAATATAATGGTGCTGGTATTATTTATAACAGTTACAGGCTTGGCTGTTTTAACATTGCGGGTAAATACAAACGATGCAGTATTTGAATTATATCTCCTTATCTGGTTGCTGATCTATTTGCTGCTGCTCAACAACAAACACTTTTTTTTACTGGCTACAGAGATCATTTCTTCCCGGTTAATATTCTGGTTATTTTTCTTTTCTCTATCCATCGCATGTATCATCATTGTAGAAAATGGCAATAAGGAAATAGAAGAACGAAAAAGATATGTGGTAACACTATCAACAAAGGCAGACCCGGCAAGTGAGAAACTGATGAATACTGTACTTACAGATTTCAGGAGTGAGGCTTTGGCCCCTATATTTAATGAATTCAGAAAGGACTCCACCAATAAAATTTTAAAAGACAGTTTACTCAATGATAATTTCACCGGCTATCTCAACAAATATGATACAAAGATTTTTACTTTCGACAGCAACGAAAATCCATTGTTCAACGAAGATTCTTCCACATTCAATACGCTTACCACTATTTTAAAAACAGAAGGTAAGCCCACCGCCAATCCGGAACTATTCTATTATGATCTTTCATACGACAGGTTTTCTTATATCAGCAAAAAGGATATTGCAGACTCAGCCGGCCGGCTGCTAGGTTTTGTTTTCATTCTTGCAAGCCCTAAAAGGTATAAGGTAGATGCGCTCTACCCCGAGTTATTTTTAAAAGGATATAACAACTCTATCGAAAACTCCCAGGTATATTCCTTTGCCGTGTATAATAAATTTAAGCTGGTAACCAGTCACAACGATTATGCATTTCCCCTGCAACTTACGCCTGCACAATTACCCAACAATGAATTCCGCACTTCACGAAAAAAAGGATACGATGAACTATGGTATAAAGCAGGCCCTGATAAAGCTGTAATTATTGCAAGGCAGGATAATTTTTTTATAGAAGCCACCACTTTGTTCTCTTATCTTTTTTGTTCTTTTTTACTGGTCACTTCCCTTTTCTGGATATTGAATTCAATCATCCGTTCCCGCCTGCGCTGGCGTGAGTTACGCAAGTATTGGCAAATGAGTATCCGCAACCAGGTACACAGCACTATTCTTTTTATCAGCCTGTTATCTTTTATTATTGTAGGGGTGGTTACTATTCTTTTCTTTATCGACCGCTATCATAATAATAACCGGGAGAAATTAAGCCGTACCATTCGGGTAATGCAAAACGAAGTACGTAATTCATTGTCCGACCTGATAGTTTTTGATGATGTAATAAAAGTGTATGATGAAGGGCAAAGAGAAAAGCTGGATCAAACCATTTCAAAAATATCCGAAGTACATGCAGTAGATATTAATCTTTACGACCTGGATGGCAACCTGAAGGCATCATCATTGCCCCTGCCGTATAACAAAGGGATAGTGAGTAGTAAGATGGACCCCATTGCCTATTATCATTTAAACAAATTAAAAGAAACACAGTTCTTTAAAGAAGAAACCATTGGCAGCCTGCAATACCTCAGCAATTATGTACCTGTTATAGATGAGTCGGGTAAAGAATATGCCTTTCTTAATATCCCATATTTTACTTCAGAAACAAAATTGCGACAGGAGATATCAAATTTCCTGGTAGCCATTATAAACCTCAATGCGTTTATATTTTTAATAGCAGGTATCGTTGCATTTTTTATTACCAATCGTATTACCCGGTCATTTTCTTTCATCAGCAATAAAATGAAAGCCGTAAACCTGGGCCAGATGAACGAGGCAATTGTATGGAACCGGCGTGATGAAATAGGCGAGCTGGTAAAGGAGTATAATAAAATGGTAGGTAAGTTGGATGATAGTGCTGCGGCCCTTGCAAAAAGCGAAAGAGAAGGTGCCTGGCGTGAAATGGCGAGGCAGGTGGCGCATGAAATAAAGAACCCACTCACACCCATGAAACTAAGTTTGCAGTACCTTCAAAAAGCGATAGATGCCAATACCGGTAACGTGTACGAGCTAACCAAAAGTGTGGCCCGTACGCTGGTAGAACAGATCGATCACCTGAGCCAGATAGCCGGCGAGTTTTCCCAGTTTGCAAATATTGGCAATCCACGTAGTGAAACTTTTGATATGAATGAAACCCTGAAATTATTGGTGCAGTTACATTCTGTAGAAGAAAATCTTGATTTGATTTGGAAACCGGTAAATGGCGCAGTAATGATCCATGC
>JANMVB010000659.1:0-11568 GCA_031392305.1 Ferruginibacter sp. | reverse complement strand
GTTTTTTTAATGGGCTTTCAGCCGAACCCATATAAATGGATGGCAGCCTGCGATGTTTTGGTGTTGTCTTCCATATCAGAAGGGTTTGGAAATGTAATAGTAGAAGCGATGGCATTGGGTAAAACGGTGGTAAGTACAGATTGCCCTACCGGCCCCGGCGAAATTTTAAATCATGGCGAATTTGGATATTTATGCCCTGTAAAAAATCCGCAGCAAATGGCCAACGCAATTGCAAAAGCAATCGCCTCACCGTTTGATGTAAAGGTTTTAAAACAGGCAAGCGGGCAATATACAATCGACAAGATTGTAAAAAAGTATATCGAAATACTCTAAATTGTAAGGGGATTTTTAAAGTGGGGTTATATAAATGGCATAAAGATTATGGATACATCAGCTAAATATTTTGTGCATGAAAGTGCTTATGTAGATGAAGGTTGCGAAATAGGAACGGGCGTAAAAATCTGGCATTTTTCGCATATTATGGGCCATTGCAAAATCGGCAACAATTGTAATATCGGCCAAAATGTAGTGGTAAGTTCCCGAGTTGTTTTGGGCAACAATGTAAAGGTGCAAAACAATGTGAGCATATACGAAGGCGTAATTTGTGAAGATGATGTTTTCCTTGGGCCTTCCATGGTTTTCACCAATGTCATCAACCCCCGCAGTGCCATTATCCGCAAGCATGAATACAAAATTACTACTGTAAAAAAAGGGGCTAGTATTGGTGCCAATGCCACCATAATTTGCGGCAATGATATTGGTGAGTATGCCCTTATCGGTGCCGGTGCGGTGGTTACAAAACCCGTTGCCGCCTTCGCTTTGATAGTGGGTAATCCCGGCAGGCAAAAGGGATGGGTGAGTGAATATGGCCACACATTAATATTCCATGATAATAATATTGCCGTGTGTAAAGAAAGCGGTCAAAAATATTTATTGCATCAGGATACGGTACAAAGAATTGGGTAATTTTAAAAAAGAAATGTTGTCCAGGCAAAAGCAAAGCATTGGTCAACATCGTTGTGTCACTCACTTGTACTGCATACCTTTGTGGAACTTTTCCCACAAAATAAATGGGCTCATGCAAAATCATTGTTCATTTATTTAGTTCATCTAACTCTAAGTGAGTTTTAAAAAGTTATCCAACATTCAATGAAAAAAATAAATGCCTGAAAATATACTCTTTATTTCCTACGATGGTATGACTGATCCCCTGGGGCAAAGCCAGGTGATCCCTTATTTAGCCGGTCTTACAAAGTTCGGCTACATCTTCACGATATTGAGTTGCGATAAGCCAGATAAATTTTTAGCGCATAAAGAATATGTACAAAACCTGTTGGCACCATACCCCATCAAATGGGTCTCCATACCCTACCATAAAAAACCACCGGTATTATCATCCTGGTACGATTACAGGATGCTTAGGAAAACTGCTGCACAACTTCATGCACAACAAAAATTCGACCTGGTACATACCCGTGTGGGTGTGCCTGCATTGGTAGGTTACTGGCTCAAAAAAAAACTGGGCATAAAATTCCTGAACGACATCCGCGGCTTTTGGGCAGATGAAAGAGTGGATGGCGGAATGTGGGATATTAAAAACCCTTTGTACAATTTTATTTACCGCTTTTTTAAAAAGAAAGAAGATCAGTTTATTATAAGTGCAGACTACAACACCTGCCTCACCTTTGCAGCAAGTAAAGAAATTCATACTTGGCAGGCAATACCACATCAGCCCATTCCCATTGAAGTAATTCCCTGCTGTGCAGATATGGAACTTTTTAATCCTGCAAAAATTGACCGGGTGCTTATCAGCCAGTTTAAAGCCGAATTAAAAATTAATGAAGATGACATTATTATTAGTTATTTAGGCTCCATCGGTGGCTGGTATTTAACAGAAGAAATGATGCGGTTTTGTAAACTGCTCAGCGATAAAATGCCGCAGGCAAAATTCCTGTTCATCTCGCCGCACCTGCATGATGTAATTGCAGCGGCTGCTGTAAAATATGGTTTGTCACCGGATAAATTAATTGTAAAGCATGGCAGGCGCCACGAAGTACCGGCACTTTTATCATTAAGTGATTATTCAATATTTTTCATCAAACCCTGCTATTCAAAAATTTCTTCCTCGCCCACAAAGCATGGTGAAATAATGGCCATGGGCATACCTGTAATAACAAATGGTGGTGTAGGTGATGTAAAGGAAGTGGTAACAAAATATAATGCTGGCTATGTAGTAAATGATTTCACTGATGAGGCTTTTAAAATAGTGATTGATAAAATGCTTAACGGTGAACCATTTGATAAAGCGGCCATCAGAAAAGGTGCTGAAGAATTTTATTCACTCGATCATGCAGTGGAAAGTTACCGGAAAGTGTACGCAAAAATCTTTGAATAAAATGTGGTGTTTTAATCTCGGGTTCATTTCAAATTGGAGTAGCGACAATTATAAATGCACCCGTATTAGTTAATTTGTTTCGATATTTTAGTAAAAAATTTTATTAGCCGGGCTTATTATAAAAAAAGTTATGGGTATTCGTTATTTAATTATAGGCAGTGGTTTTTCAGGCGCAGTGCTCGCCAGTCAATTGGTAAACAATATTGATTGCCATGTTGATATATGGGATGAACGAAACCATTTTGGTGGTAATTGCCATACCAAAAGAGATGAGCAAACCGGGGTGATGGTACATGAATATGGTCCGCATATTTTTAATACTGACAGGCAGGAAATATGGGACTACGTAAATAGTTTCGTAAAATTTTATCCTTATGTACACAGGGTTAAAGCCAGGCATGGGGATGGGATATTTTCGCTGCCGGTAAACCTGCATACGATCAACCAGTTTTTTAATAAAACTTTTTCGCCTGCAGAAGCTAAAATTTTTTTAGATGAACTGGCTGATAAAAGCATTACTGACCCTCAAAATTTTGAAGAGCAGGCGCTTCGTTTTATTGGCAGCGAATTGTACCAGGCTTTTTTTTATGGTTATACAAAAAAGCAATGGGGCTGCGAACCAACAGAACTACCTGCTTCAATTTTAAAAAGGATACCGGTGCGTTTTACCTATGATGATAATTATCACAACAATGCTTTTACCGGCATACCCATGGAAGGGTACACCGCTTTAATAGAAAAAATTATTGATCATCCATCTATTGGCGTAAGCCTTAATAAAAAGTTTATTCCCGGTACAGATGATGTGAGTGATTATGACCATGTATTTTTTACAGGTCCGCTGGATGCTTATTTTAATTTTATTTATGGAAGGCTTGGATACCGTACCGTTACTTTCGAAAAATTTTATGCTGAGGGAGATTACCAGGGCACTACCCAGGTAAATTATTGCGACCTGGAAGTACCCTATACAAGAATTACCGAACACAAGCATTTTACCCCCTGGGAAAAACACCCCAACACTGTTTATTTTAAAGAATATAGCACCGAAACTTCCCCGGAAGATGTACCTTATTATCCAAAGCGTTTACAAAGCGATGTTGCTTTATTAATGCGGTACCGGGCAGAGGCTGAAAAGCTGGATAAGGTTTCTTTTTTGGGCAGGTTGGCTACGTACCGGTATATGGATATGCACCATGTAATTGGTGAAGCGCTTGATTTTGCAAAACAGTTTATAGCAACTCAGAAGATCCATCAACCTGCACCGGTTTTTTCAAATACTGAATTGAAATAGGGCAATAATAATAATTCCATCTATGTGCAACTTTGCACAACCAGGTTTAATTTAGAGGAGTGTTTACTGTAATTACCTTCGCCTACAAATAAACGTTATGCTGTAGGTAAAGCTCCCCATTGGTACAATGTACAAGAGTGCGACGCCACTGAAGTTAAACCAGGGCACAAATGCCCGGCTCCAAAAAAAAATTCCTACACAAGCTTCTTTAATCCCTCCGGGAAAATCCGTTAAAAAAATATTCCTCCTTCTGCACAATAAATTAGTTAAAGGCTTTTGGCAATATACAGATATAGACGGCGTTATAATCATATCCAATATTACACAATCTATTAACCGATTTCTATGGAAAAGACCATTGCCGTAGTTGTTACATTTAACCGCAGCACCCTTTTAGCTGAATGTATCACGGCACTCCGCAATCAAACCCGCAAGCCCGATGCGATACTCGTGGTAAACAATGGCAGTACGGATAATACCGAACAATGGCTGCAGCAACAGAATGACCTGTTTTTTATTACCCAAAACAATATAGGCTCCGGTGGCGGATTTAATACCGGCATCAACTGGGCATTTAAGCATAATTATACCTGGATATGGTGCATGGATGATGATGGGTATCCTAAAGAAGATGCGCTGGAGAAAATATTAGCTGCTAAAACAGAAACACTTTCGCTGCGTAATTGTGCGGTATTAAATAAAGAAGATAAAAAAACTTTTGTGTGGAAGACCGGGCATTATGCAACCATTGATGAAGTGGATACAAATCTTATAAAAGGTATTGGCCACCCTTTTAATGGCACCATGCTGCACCGTAGCATTATTGAAAGAGTTGGTTTACCAAAGCCTAATTTATTTTTATGGGGTGATGAATCAGAATATTATTGCCGCATTATCAATAAAAACAACATTCCGGTTTATACCGTTGCAGACAGTATTCATTATCATCCGGCTGCGGTGTTTACTTTTAAAAATGACTGGGATTATAAAAATAACTGGAAGATGTATTATTATATTCGCAACAGGTTTGATATAAACAAGTCGAAGTTCAATTTTAAAATACTGGCGTTTTTAAATTATTGCTTCTTTTTATGTGCCATGGCAGGTGTGGTGATGGTGTTTCAAAAAACCAATAAGATTAAAAAACTTGGTTTCCTTTTTTGGCCTGCTGCAGATGCGTTCATCAATAATTATAATGCTACCCCACAGTTTATTTTAGCTAAATTAAATAATGATATAAAAGGTACTGGTAAAAATTCGCTACAAAATTATTTGTCAAATATTACATCTGCAATAGCAAACCCCTTTATGCCTGTTCGCACCCGCAGGGCAGTGAATGCATAACCGGATACAAGTAAATTTATGAAGCAGCCTCATTTAATTTTGAGGCTGCTTTTCTTTTTTTATATACTTCCTGGATAAGGATGAGTGCAATGATATAAAAAGGCATACAGGGTATTTTGTAGCGCACAAGGGTACCAAAATTTAATGTGGTAGCGCCAACAAATAATGCAAACACAATGGAGAAGGAAAAACAAAACATGATCATTGACTTGCTGAAAATACTTTTGAAGAACAGAAGAGGCCCCGCTTTTAAAAAAACATACAGGGTAAAAATCATAAGGGTAAGGCTTTCAAGGGAAGATAAAAGCGTGGAAACTTTTTTTGACTCCCACAAATAAGGCCTGTAAAATGTAGCAATAATAGCTGCCGGTGCCATTTTTACCAGGCTGGCATTACTGCCATCAAACTCTACCCCAAGTGAAAAAGCAGATTCGGCCCTGTCGGAAATATTGATAAAACTAGTTTGTTGTTTTTTTACTGACTCAGATATTTTATCCAATGCCAGGTTGCCTAATTCTTCCTGCAATTTATCTGCAACAAAAAAGAAACCCACAGATCCAAATAATAAAAGACCAAAGAAAACAGCCACTTTAAGCGACGCTCTTTTTATCTTACTAAAATTTGATAACACGATATAAAGAATAAAAAAAGGCAGGTAAGAAACCAGTATGTATGATTTTACAATTACCACCACGTAGGCTGAAAAAAATGCAATGAGCAAATTTTTTACGATTTGTTTTTTTTTAAAAAACACGCTGTAAAGCGCATAAGTCATCCAACCCAAAAAGCCAATACTCAGCGGATCTTTTAGTATGCCCGAACTCCAGAAAACAAGCGTAGGTAAATACAAAATTGCAATGGCTAATTTTTTATGCAGGTGTGGGTATTGCTCATAAAAGAAGCGATATAATTTCCATACACCGCTAAATGATATGAGGGAGAAAAAAAGATTGATGACGATATAACTGCGAAAGCTAAAAAATGATAATATAGTTACGAGCCTTGTTACAAAAAAATTACTATCGTTACGAAAATATCCGCTGTTATAAGGATCGAACAATAAGGTTTGGTCAAATTCTGTACCTGGCATCATTATCCATTTTATATTGGAAAAATCTGCCGAAATCAGCCTGGCTATATTAACACCTTCCGTGTAATATAAACCTGTTGAATCATTGCCGGGTGATAATACTGTATGGAAAACGGTAAAGGCAAGGGTGCCGGTTATTTTGATCCAAAAACCATGTTTATGGTATTTTTTTAAACCAGGATCTGTAATGTATTTTCTTCTCCACGAAAAAAAAAGATGGAACAGCAGCACATATAACGGAAACAATATAAGATCAATTAAACCCATTCTTTTTTATTTGAAAATATTACTTGTGAATGAAGCGGAGCAGGAACAAATTTATCTTAAAATATGGTTAGCCATTCAATTATATGCTGTTATTTTGCTCAAACCAATAATAGTATAACATGTGCGGTATTGCAGGAGCTGTAAACTTTAAATTATCATATACCCAGGTAAATACTGATCTCCTTCACCGTGGGCCCGATGAGCAAAACGGGTTTAGTATTGATAATATTGATTTTTATCATTTGCGTTTATCCATTGTAGATATTACCGGCGGAAAACAACCCATGCACCTCGATGACCGCTACTCAATTATTTTTAATGGTGAAATATACAATCATAAAGAAGTAAGGCTGCAACTGGGCCTGAGTGGCACCAGCTCCTCCGACACCGAAACACTGTTATTGCTTTACAGAAAATATGGAGTTGAGTTTTTACATTACCTGGATGGTATGTTTGTGTTTGCTATTTACGACCAGGTAGAAAAAACAATATTTATTGCGAGGGACAGGGCTGGCAAAAAGCCCTTGTATTATTATGCAGATGGAGAAAAAATAGTTTTTGCCAGTGAGCTAAATTGTTTAAAAGGTTTGTTGCCACTGCAAATGAATACAAACAATTTTTATAGCTACCTGCGTCTTGGCTCATTTTACAAAAGGCAAACCCCTTATGTAAATGTTACGGAACTACCTGCTGGTAGTTTTATAATAATTGATTGTTCTACGCTTGATATCAAAGAAAAATGCTGGTGGAATATCAATGACTTTTACACCAAAACAAATACCGATACATTTGAGCAAAGCCTCGAAAAAATAGACGGCTTTTTACATACATCAATAAAAAGAAGGGTAGAGTCTTCTGACCTGGAAGTGGGAAGTTTTTTGAGTGGTGGTATTGATAGTGGATTGGTTACAGCAATTGCTTCGCAATACAACCGGTCACTAAAAACCTTTACGGTATCTTTTAAAGGAGAATATGATGAAGCCCCGCTGGCAAAACAGGTAGCGGACAAGTATGATACACTTCATACTGAGATAAATATCAGCTTCGATAACCTGAAAGGTGACCTGGAAAAAATCATCAGCAACTATGGCGAGCCTTTTTTTGATAGTTCTGCAATACCCAGTTATTATGTAAGTGCCGCTGCCCGCAAACACCTCACTGTAATACTAAACGGCGATGGTGCAGATGAATTATTTGGGGGATACCGTCGGTATGTACCTTTTGCCAGGTATGATTTTTTTAAAGCAAATAATATTCTTAGAAATACTGCCGGGCTTTTAAAAAGAATACTGCCCTCTTCTGACAATAAAAAATCAACTTATAATTATCTGTATCGCCTGGCTTCGCTTGCATCTAAAGAAAACCTTGAAATATATTTATCGGCAGGTGTTGATATTATGGAAGATTATGAACAATACATAAAGCACCCATCGCATGATTATCTCGAAGAATTAAGGAGCGATTTTAACAACATTGCCCGTAATGATATGAGCGGATTGAAAAAGCTGATGAACATGGATTTTAATACCACGCTGTTCAGCCAGTTATTGGTAAAAATGGACATTGCCAACATGGCCAATTCTCTTGAGGGAAGAAGCCCTTTTTTGAGCAAAGAGATATTAACTTACGCCCCCGAAATGAATGACAGGTACAAAATAGATGGCCGTACTACCAAAGTATTATTAAGAGCGCTTGCAAAAAAATACCTGCCGCCGGAACTTATTAATCAACCCAAGCGTGGCTTTGAAGTACCTCTGAAAAATTGGGTCAATAACCAGTTGAAAGAAATAGTGCATGATTATGTTGGTGCACCATCGGCGATTTCAGGCCAGTTTATAGATCCGGCTTTTGTGCAGGGGGTATTGAATAATGAAATAAAAATACCTGCCGAAAAAAGAGCTAAAATATTGTGGACGTTATTAAGCATGGAAATTTGGTATAAAAAAGTTTTTTTAAGGTTGTAATTGCTATCAAAAAAATTATTTCGTGTTCGCTTTTCTTGTTTTTTTATTTACTGAACGGGCATAGAAGCCCTGGTCAACATCGTTGTGTCACTCCCTTGTACCGCATACCTATGTGGAACTTTACCTGCACTATAAAAAATGCATTAAACATTAATTTTAAAACGGAGATCATGCGTTCCTTTACTAAAAATCACCGATGATATAATCATATTTACAACGGTCTTGCCTTGTAGAACATCGGTATGCACACAAAAATTTACTACATCAATTTGTTTTTGTTAATCATTCTATCCATAATTTTAAACAAACTTTGTTGAAGATTGTATAGCAGTATAAACTTATTGAATGAACGTATTTACAATTAAAGACCTTGAGAATTTATCAGGTATAAAAGCTCATACTATCCGTATTTGGGAACAGCGCTACCAGTTTCTTAAACCAAGCCGCACAGGCACCAATATCCGTTATTATAGCAATGAGGAATTAAAAAAGATATTGAATATTGCACTCCTCAATAAATATGGGTTTAAAATATCGCATATTGATAAAATGAAAGATGAGGAGCTTAAAGAAAGGATTTTAGCACTTAACCAAACAGATGCCCAGCACGAAAGAATTGTAAATGAACTAATACAATGCATGATAGATCTGAATGTGGAAAAGCTGGAAGAGATTTTAGACAATTATATCCAGGCAAGGGGTATTGAAAGAGCTATAACGCAGATCATTTTTCCCTACATGGAAAAAATTGGAATCCTATGGGTTACAAATCATATCAATCCGGCCCAGGAACATCTTGTAAGCAATATAATCCGGCAAAAATTGATTGTTGGTATTGAAGGTGTTTCAACACCACTAAAAGCGCAGAAAAGTATTTTGCTCTTTTTACCAGAAGGTGAATACCATGAGCTGGGTTTACTATTTATGTATTTTTTACTTAAAAGCAGGGGCGTAAATACCATTTATTTAGGGGCCAATGTGCCTTTAAAGGATGCAGAATATGTAGTTAATTTAAAAAAGCCTAACTATTTATACACCCATATTACAGCTTGTGGTCAAAGTTTTAATTTTGATAAGTTTATTTCCAATGTTACCAAAAAATTTTCCGGAACACCACTCATTATTTCCGGCTTGCTAACACAGAGTTTTCAAAAGAAAATTCCACCGGAAATAAAAATAAAAAAAACCTTTTCGGAGGTAATGGAATTTGTTTCAGGGCTTTAAAGCCCTTTTTTTATTTAATCGGAGTTTTAAGTAGGGGTTAAACTGTTTAACTATATTTTATAATTCTTAAACAATTTATTTTAAAATTCAAAACCTTTTGTTTAACTTTGTTGTATATTAAATTAAACACATCGCCATGACTGCAATAAATTTTAACCAGCTATTATTAAAAAACACGGAGTTTTTGAAACCATTTGCAGTCACATTAACCCGTGATAATGAGGTAGCAAAAGATCTATTACAGGAAACAATGTACCGGGCTTTGGCAAACAAGGAAAAATACAATGCAGGTACTAATATTAAAGCATGGTTATATACCATCATGCGCAATATTTTCATCAACAATTACAGGAGAAAGGCAAAGCAAAATACCATTTTCGATAACACGCACAACGAGTTTTTGCTAAACTATAACCAGGTTACAACTACCAATGCTGCAGAAGGGGCTTTAAGAATAAAGGATATACAAGGGGCCATATATTTACTACCAGAAATATTCCGTAACCCCTTCCTCCTATATTTTGAAGGTTATAAGTACCACGAAATTGCTGATTTATTAAAAGAACCTTTAGGTACTATTAAAAGCAGGATCCACTTTGCCCGTAAATTATTAAAGGAACAACTCACTCAATATTAGATACAGGGAGTAAAGCAAATTTTTAATCTTCATAAAACCTTCAATAGGCTTACTTTCGATTCTTGAAAAAAACAGTAATAATAGGAAGTGGATTTGCAGGTCTTTCTGCAGCCGCATTTATGGCTAAAGCAGGCTGGGATGTAACTGTGTTGGAAAAGCAGGCTACACCTGGCGGCAGGGCCAGGCAGTTAAAAGCAGCCGGTTTTACTTTTGATATGGGGCCAAGCTGGTACTGGATGCCGGATGTTTTTGAAAAGTTTTTCGGGTGTTTTGGAAAAAAAGTTGCTGATTATTACCACCTCGAAAGATTAGATCCTTCTTACCGGGTTTACTGGCCGGACGCCGTAATGGATATCCCTGCAAATTATAATGATTTAAAGCAACTCTTTGAAAATGCAGAACCAGGTAGTGGAATACAATTGGATAAATTTATTAAAGAGGCAGCCTATAAATATGAAACAGGTATCAATAACCTGGTGTATAAGCCCGGACAATCTTTAACAGAATTTGCTGATTGGAACCTTGTAAAAGGAGTGTTTAAATTAGACGTATTTAATTCTATTAAGAAACATATATCAAAGCATTTTAAGAACGAAAAATTAAGGCAACTGCTGGAGTTCCCTGTTTTATTTTTAGGCGCCTTGCCCGCTGATACACCCGCTCTTTATAGTCTGATGAATTACGCAGATATAAAATTAGGCACCTGGTATCCCAAAGGTGGAATGTATATGGTGGTAGATGCCATGGTAAGTTTAGCCAAAAAATTAGGGGTAAAATTTTTATTCAATCACAATGTGATGGATTTAAAAATGGAGCATGGTGAAGTGAAAGCAGTACTTGCTGTTTCGGATAATGATGGCATTAAAGTGAACAAATTATATCCTGCAGATGTAGTTATTGGCGGAGCGGATTATCATTTTATTGAAACGGAGCTTTTGCCGGAAAAGTACAGAACTTATACAGACAAGTATTGGGACAAACGTGTGATGGCACCGGCGAGCATTCTATATTATGTGGGATTAAATAAAAAATTAACCGGCCTCGTTCATCATAGTTTATTCTTTGATGTAAGTTTTGACTTGCACGGAAAAGAAATTTATACAAATCCGCAATGGCCGACAAACCCATTATTTTATGTAAGTGCTACATCGGTAACAGATGAAACAGTGGCACCTGACGGTTGTGAGAACCTGTTCTTTTTAATTCCGGTGGCAACGGGGCTTACAGGAGATACAGAAGAATTGAGGGATAAATATTTTGACCAGATTTTAGAGAGGTTTGAAAACAAAACGGGGCAGCTTATACGGCATTCAATAATTTATAAAAAATCTTATTCAATAAGCAACTTTAAAA
>JANMVB010000494.1:0-2585 GCA_031392305.1 Ferruginibacter sp. | reverse complement strand
CTTTAACATTCGTTCATAAGCATTATTTATATCTGCTACTTTTATAACTTCCACATCAGATACGATGTTGTGTTCGGCACAATAGTCCAGCATTTCCTGTGTTTCCTTTATTCCACCAATCATTGAGCCGGCGAGGGAACGGCGCTTACCTACCAGGCTAAATGCAGATACGCCGGATGGATGCTCGGGTAAACCTACCAAAACCAATGTGCCATTTACCGTTAATAAATTCAGATAATTATTGTAGTCATGATCAGCAGAAATGGTGCTTAAAATAAAATCAAAACTGCCTTTTAATGATTTCATTTTTTGAGGGTCGGTGGTTACAGCAAAGTGATGGGCGCCCAGGTTTAGTGCATCCTGCTCTTTTGATTTTGATGTGCTTAACACAGTTACTTCTGCGCCAAAAGCAGCAGCAAATTTTACACCCATGTGCCCTAGCCCACCTAAACCCACTACTGCTACTTTATGGCCATTACCAATTTTCCAATGCCGCAATGGTGAATAGGTAGTAATGCCGGCACACAATAACGGAGCCACCCCTTCAATGGGTAATTTTTCAGAAACATGCAAGGTGTATTTTTCATCCACTACTATCTGGGTAGAGTACCCGCCGTACGTTGGGTTGCCTTCTTTATCCTTTGCATTGTAGGTACCCGTCATTCCGTTTTCACAATACTGTTCTTCGTTTGCAAGGCAACTAGGGCAAGTGCGGCAACTGTCAACAAAACATCCTATGCCGGCCAGTTCTCCAATTTTAAAGGTGGTAACATTGCTGCCAATCTCCGTGATACGGCCAACAATTTCGTGACCGGGTACCATGGGATAAATAGAGCCGCCCCATTCGTTGCGTACCTGGTGTATATCCGAATGACAAACCCCGCAAAACATGATATCAATTTTTACATCATCGGGCCCTACCGCCCTTCTTTCAAAATTAAAAGGTGTTAAAGGAGTAGTTGCACCTTGTGCTGCATAAGCGTTAACTGCTGACATATTTTTATTTGTTTATTTTTTAGAACTGTAAATATTTATGAACTGCAAATGTAGAATACGATTGTTTATGTTCATTTAAATTTTTCGAAAACTATTTCCGCCCCCTGCCACCCAAAGGGGGGTCTGAAGAATGTATATTAAATGCAACATTTACTATTTGAGTTAATTATCATGCAGGTAAAGTTCCACATAGGTATGCGGTACAAGGGAGTGACACAACGATGCTTAATTGAAATTCAAATGTCGGTGCTAAAAAAAAATATTAGAAAATCAAATAGCCCTTTCATAAAAAAAGGCCTGTTTAATAAATTGGAATGTCTACTTAACATCTAATTTCCATACACACTTAAAAACTTAATGCGCATTATTTTTAACTGCTCCCAGTTAAAGCCGCTGTCTGCAAGTTCTTCCTGTGCTATCTGCAAGCTGCTGGTTTCGCAAGCCTTAAAATAGTCAATGATTTCCTCCTGTTCATATTCATCTACCAGCTCGTTGATGGCATAGTCTAAATTTAATTTAGTGCCGCTGGCAACTATGGTTTCCATCTCTTCGAGCAGCTCATCAATTTTAAGGTCCTTTGTTTTTGCAATGGTTTCAAGCGGTATTTTTTTATCTACATTTTGAATAATGAATATCTTATTATTGTTCCTGTTTACCACTCCCTTCATTACAAAATCATCCGGTTTTTCAATCCCATTGTCTTCAACATAAGCCGCTATCATGTCAACAAATTTTTTGCCGTAGCGAATGGCCTTGCCTTTACTTACTCCCTGGCATTTTTCCAACTCACCTATGGTAGTGGGGAACATGGTGGTCATATCTTCCAGGCTGCCTTCTAAAAAAATTACGAAGGGTGGAAGGTTTTTTTCTTTGGCAACTTTTTTACGTAGGTCTTTCAGCATTTCCAGCAGTACGTCATCTGTGGCACTGGCAGCAATTGCTGCAGCAGTACCTTCATCATCATCTGCATCTGCACCTTCAAATAAATTGTTGAGTACGATTTTAAAAGACACCGGTTTTTTTAAATAGGCTTCCCCTTTTTTGGTAAACTTTAATACACCGTATTCTTCGATATCCTTTTTTAAAAATCCTTCTAAAATCATCTGCCGCATCAGGGAGTTCCAGAAATGCTCATCCTTATCTTTTCCTATCCCAAAAAAATCACGTTCATCATGGCGAAACATTTTAACCTGTGGATTGGGCCTGCCCCGCAAAATATGCATCAGGTAATCCATAGTAAACTGCTCATCCAATCCTTTAATTATTTTTAATGCCTGCTGTGCTTCTGTTTTTGCTTCTATCAATTCTTTAGGGCTATTGCAATTGTCGCACATTTTTGTGCATTGCGAAGTATCATAATCTTCGCCAAAATAATTCAGCAATATTTTTCTGCGGCAAACAGCACTTTCAGCATAAGAAACTGTTTCGTGGATAAGCTGTGCACCCACTTCCCGTTCACTCAGCGGCTTATCCCTCATCAGGTGTTCAAGCTTTGCTACATCCTTGTGCGAATAGTACAATATGCACCTTCCTTCCATCCCATCCCTTCCAGCCCTGCCGGTTTCCTGGTAATAATTTTCAATGGATTT
>JANMVB010000491.1:0-1822 GCA_031392305.1 Ferruginibacter sp. | reverse complement strand
AAAACCATAACCTTTTCAGCAATTGTTGACCGGTACATAAAAAAATCTGGTAAATCAGTATTGATATTAGTGCATCGAAAAGAATTAATGGTGCAGACCGTCCGTACTTTATTCCACGCCTATAATATAAGTGCCCAAATGATACGGGCCGGTATGAAATTTGTCCCGCCATCAAATGTTTATGTTGGTATGGTTGAAAGTACAATTAGGCGTATTCCTGCACATATAGGGCTTGTTATAATTGATGAAGCACATAATTTATCATTTGCCAAAATACACGACCTTTTTCCAAAAGAAATGATTATCGGATTTACTGCCACACCGTTAACCGGATCCAAACATAAGCCACTAAAAAATTACTATGAAGATATTGTTTGCGGAGTTGATATATCGGAACTTATTGAGCAGGGCAGTTTATGCCAAAATATTACCTACGCCCCAAAAGATGCTGTAGATGCTGCAACACTAAAAATAAAAAATGGCGAGTATGACGATAAATTTATGTCGGCTGAGTTTTCAAAGGGTAAGCATATACAAAATACTGTTGATGCTTATTTAAAACATGCACCACATACAAAGGCGCTGGTATTTAATTGCAATATTGCCCATTCAGATTTAGTAACCAGGTGTTTTCAGGATGCAGGGTTAAATTGCAAATCGGTGGATAGTACAATGGAAAACCGGGATGAACTGGTAAAGTGGTACAACGAAACACATGATGCTATTTTGTGCAATGTTTCCATCCTTACTACCGGCTTTGATGCCCCCGATACCGAAACAATTATTATGAACAGGGCCACACTTTCAATGCCGCTTTGGTTGCAATGTTGCGGCCGTGGTAGCAGGCCGTCCGATGGTAAGAAAAATTTTACTATTATTGATTTAGGGCAAAATGCAATTACTCACGGCGATTGGTGCGATCCACGTAATTGGGAGGATATATTTCATAACCCGAAAGTACCAGGTAAGCCAGGCGTTGCACCTATCAGGCATTGCCCAAAATGCGATGCTATATTAGCGGCCCGTTCTTTAATGTGCCAGTATTGCGGGCATTTTTTCCCTCCACCTGAAATAGAAGAAGCCGAAAGGATGCACGATTTTGTAGTAGTTACAAAAGGAATTGATGTGCCTGCACTTATTGAAGCTAACAGGCAAAGAAAAGAGTACTACCCTTTTTTCCGTATCGGTAAAGATTTGGCTGCCGCTGCAAAAAAAACAGTGCCAAATATGAACGAAGAAAACTTTATATTTATTCTCCGTAATTATAACGATCTGGCAAGCCAATGGTGTAAAGAGGTAGGTAAAAAATATAATCAGTGGCACCAGGAAAGGGCAAAATTTACACTTATTGAAGAACTTCAAAAACACTTTAAGGCATGGCTACCATAAGCATTTACAAAAACATTTATCAGAATTCAAGTACCGAAACCGTTTTATTAGATGTTTTTTTGGATGCCATCCAGTCAGGTAAGTGGCAGGATCGGGTGTTAAGTATCCGGCTTATTAAAGATCACGAGGAAAGGAAAAAGGCTAAGGAAAAATTACCTTACGTAACTGTAAGTGGGCGGTTTTCATCTACCCGTAAAGCAGTGGAGCTATCCGAACATTCAGGCTTTCTTTCAATGGATATAGATAATATTGCCCAGGAACTTGAAGGTATAAGGGTAATGTTAAAAGACGATCCTTATGTTTATTCTGCTTTTACCAGTGTATCAGGCACCGGACTTTGCGTACTGTTTAAAATTGATCCTGAAAAGCATACGGATGCGTTTGAGGGGGTTGCTGATTACCTGATAAAAAAATACCAAATAATTATTGACCC
>JANMVB010000357.1:0-7545 GCA_031392305.1 Ferruginibacter sp. | reverse complement strand
TGGCGAAATCAGCCGGTGAAAGAAAAGCCGGAACCTGAATTAAGCCGAACTTAGCAGCATCAATTTTGTCAAAAGCATTTAGTGTTTACATTAGCTCAATAAAAGTTTTATCACCATGGAAATAAATAACATTGCAGTAATCGGTGCCGGAAATATGGGCCATCAAATTGCCTTGTCCGCAGCAATAAATGGTCTCCAGGTAAAGTGTACGGATACCAATATAGCAATACTGGAAAAAGCAATACAGTTTGCTGATAATTACCTTAAAGAAAGGGTAAGCAAAGGAAAACTAACGGAGGCGGAAGCAACTGCTGCCCGTAAAAATATAGCCTTTTTTTCCACCATAGAAGAAGCCGCCGGCGATGCCGATTTGGTGATCGAAGCGATCATAGAGAAATTAGACGTGAAACGAAAACTGTTTGCACAATTAGATAAACTCTGTCCACCTCATACAATACTTGCTACCAATAGCTCCTACATTGTAAGTTCAAAAATTGCAGATGCTGCATCACGGCAGGATAAAGTATGCAACATGCACTTTTTCAACCCTGCCTTAGTAATGAAATTAGTTGAAGTGGTAAAAGGGCCGCATGTTTCAGATGAAACGGTTGAAGCAGTAATGAATGCAGCAAAAAAAATGGGCAAGACTCCGGTTTTGCTTCATAAAGAAATCTATGGCTTTTTAGTTAATCGTTTTCTGCAGGCAACCAGGCAGGAAGCGCTTAAACTTCTTGACATGGGCATCGCTTCGCAGGAGGATATTGATACGGCTGTAATGAATGGCTTAGGTTATCCGATGGGACCTTTCCAACTCTTAGACCTTACGGGTGTGGACTTAGCCTATCATGTGGCTATGGAAAAATACCGTGAAAGCGGCGACCCTGCTGACAGGCCTTCTCCCACAATTGTTGAAAAATTTACTAAGGGTGAATGGGGTAAAAAAACAGGCAAAGGTTTTTACAATTACGAATAATTTGAGAAGCTGATTAAATTTAGTTGTAAAGATTTTGTTATCATGTCAATGATTCGGTGAAACTACTTAGCAATGTATAAAAAAGTAAATGATTTTTTTGTCCGAACGAAGAAGTAGCCAAGGGCGGCATCGTTGCATCGCCCTCTTGTACCGTAAACCAATTGGGAACTTTAATTGCGTTATAAATGTAATTATTATTATCCCTTTTGGAACATCCCGATTTTTCGGGAAGGGGATAGGGGCGGTTATCAAATTTTCAGACCTAAATTATTTTACAAATGTCATACATCATAGATGCCATACGTACTCCAATAGGAAGTTTTGGTGGAACCTTATCATCTGTTCGTACAGATGACCTAGCATCGCTACCCATTATCGAATTATTAAACCGAAATCCATCAATACCAAAAGAGGCAATTGATGATGTGATATTAGGATGTCACAACCAGGCAGGTGAAGACAATAGAAATGTAGCCCGAATGGCATTGCTGTTGGCTGGATTACCTTTTACCGTACCAGGAGAAACAGTTAACCGGTTGTGTTCGTCTGGCATGTCTGCCGTTGTTCATGCAAACCGTGCAATAAAAGCCGGCGATGGAGATTTGTTTATTTCAGGGGGTGTTGAACACATGACACGTGGCCCCTGGGTTATTTCTAAAACATCAAAGCCATTTGGCAATGATGCTCAAATGTTTGATAGTAGTTTTGGGTGGCGTTTTGTAAATAAAAAATTACATGAAAAGTATGGAACTGATGCTATGGGTGTTACCGCAGAAAACCTGGCTGAGATGTATAATATCAGCCGCATCGACCAGGATACTTTTGCTTTTTATTCTCAGCAGAAAGCATTTAAAGCACAGCAAAAAGGTGTATTGGCAGAAGAAATTATTGGTGTAGAAATAGCTGATAAAAAAGGAATTGTTTCGGTTTTTAACCACGACGAATTTATTAAAGGAACTACTACCATTGAAGGTTTAAGTAAATTAAAAACCCCGTTTAAAAAAGAAAGCGGTACAGTAACTGCTGGTAATTCTTCGGGCTTAAATGATGGTGCAGCGGCAATGTTGGTGGCATCAGAAAATGCAATTAAAAAATATAATCTTAGTCCAAAAGCAAAAATTATCAGTTCAGCGGTTGTCGGTGTTGAGCCCCGTATCATGGGAATAGGCCCTGTTGGGGCAAGCCAAAACGCTTTAAAAAAAGCGGGACTAACGCTTGACCAAATGGATGTTTTAGAGTTCAATGAAGCCTTCGCTGCTCAATGCCTTGCTGTTAGCAGAAATTTAGGTTTAGCTGACAATGATGAACGAATCAATCCTAACGGAGGAGCGATTGCATTAGGGCACCCACTTGGCATGTCAGGTACTCGTATTATTCATGCGGCAGTTAATGAGTTGATACGTACCAAGAAAAAATATGCTCTTGCAGCCATGTGTGTGGGTGTCGGTATGGGGTATGCAATGATTGTTGAGAATGTTTTCAACTCAGGATAAAGAGAATATTTTTAAGTCTGGATGCTATAATTTTAATGGCAATATTTGTTTAGTTGCAAGCAGAAAATGTATCATTATTTCGTAAATAATCCTGCTCCAAGTGTAGAACCCAAGGTTTCTGGTTTTATATGCAGGTATAGTTTACTTGTCTGGTCATCGATAATTTCTAATTTCCCATCTTTTTTTAAGATCACATCTTTGCTGATTTTTATTTTAGCCGGGTCTGCTTTTTCTCCAAATCCATGGGCCCCTCCCCCTTTATTGACCAATGAATTGTAGCCAACTATTATTGAGTTCTCTATGCTATAGGATAACTTTTCCTCTTTCTCCAGCATCCATAGCACATTTGCATTACTAATAACATTGTTATAGAATTTGAAATCTTCTGTCGCAGCCCATGTCCATACAATACCGCCATAGCTGTCAATGATTAGATTGTGATGGAAGGAGGAGTTGCTTGCCGGGCTATGCCACATTACCACGGCATCTTTAACACCGTAGAATAAACAATGATCTACTTCCAAACCTTTACCGTTTGCTAAAACACCCAGGTGATTGGGCATTGCATATTTACTTCCAATAAATAAACACTGGGTAACCCGGAAATCTTCCAGGTTTTTGCCATCCCAAACAATCGGATAATTCCGGATTAAAATACCTGTGGATGGATTTTCATGCACCGGTTCTCCCAAAACTCTAAGTCCCTGGATGCTTGCATGGCTGGTTTGTATTAATATGCCAAAGTTTTGTCCGCCGGTTATTTCATTCTTTTCATTTTTTTCTACCGAAAAAGGCATCGTTGAAACCAACACCGGCATATCGGCAGGATTCCAGTTTGTATCATCCGGCAAAACCTCTGCCCGTATTGTTAAGCGGTTTTCTTTTGTTAATTCCCAATTCACCAGATTAAAATCAGCCGTTTCCGCCATACCATATACACCTTTGGAAAGGTATATTGTAATTGCTCCTTTTCCTTTTGCGCTATTTATTCTTTTTGCTGCTTCACTTAATGTTTGCAATGGACTACCCTGGGCTCCGTCATTGTTATTTTTACCCATGTTTGCATTTACATAAATCTTACTGTCGGCAGGAAGTGCGATTGCTACCTGATTTTGCTGGGCTGTAGATAATATTGAGGTGTTAATTAGTATGCCTAATAAGATTACTATTATTGTTATGTGACGTTTATTTCTTTGCATTGTTTTGGTTTAAAATGCTAATGATGATTGTGAGTGATATACTTGGTTGAATTAAATCTTTCAAAGAGTGTATTCTTCGTGCTGTTTGATTACTGTAATCCTATTTGTTTTGCATAGGTTTGATTGTCCCAGAAAAGATGTTCTTCTTTCATTACACCATTTTCCCAAATACCAACGGTAGCCATTGGCATTTTAAAAGCCTTGCCTGTTGGCTGTAGGAATTTGCCATTTCCAATAGGCATTGGTTTGGTGAACGTGCCTTCAAATACGCCGGTTACCAATGTGTAATTGCCAGAACCAAACTTAATGGGATGATCTTTGATCCTCGTGTCGGGTGCATGTACAAATAGCTTTTTCATGTCTTCCAAATGTATATCCAACCCTTCTGTAACATGACCATCAGGCCAGAAAACTTTTATATTTTGTGCATGGCTCTCTTTAAACCTGTCCCATTGCTGGTTGCTGAATATGTCAAAATCCAATGCATCAAAGGTTTTAAGATGGCTTGAAATAGTGTCGTTTGAAGCAACTAATTCAAGTATTATTTTTTTCAGGCTATCGACATTGTCGGTTGAGCCGGCAACTGGACTCGTTGATGTTTGACAACTTTGAAAAATGCCTAAGGAGATAATTAAACCGAAGGCAATGTTTGATAATTTTTTCATGTTTTTATGTTTTCTATTATTTTATTTTTGTGAGCTTATGTTGGTGCCAGGTTCTATTAGGTTCTTTAATCTGTAAAGTTGATTAATATTACGCCGGCTCCACAACCTGGTTTACTTCGGACAGCGTAACTGTTTTTCCCAATGCGCCAAACTCGTGCAGGTCGCCAAATACTTCAATACGGATGGATTGATCAAGACCACCGATACGTGCCGGCTCAAAACCATTGTCATGAATTAGTGCTTCAATCTGGTAATTAATGCTGGTATCATCTGTAGCATAGAACTCAACCGCTTTTTCAGGTTGCTGGAAGGCTGCTTTTTCGAGTGAAGCTGCACCTAAAGAGCCTAATGCTTTTGCCAGCTTTGCATCTTTTGGTAATAAAGAAGAGAGGATTTGACCTGAAGACTGATCTTTGTCAATAATCTTTACAAAGCCACCTTTTTCATCGAGTGCAATTGGGTTTGATGGATCCACTATGATCTTTCCTTGTAACGCTGTAGCGTAAGTTCTGAACAGTTCTTTTATTCCATCGAACCAAACGGCAAGCACAACTATGTCTGCTTCTTTTAGGGCATCTGTAATTGATGCTGGCTGTGCAAGGCTTCCTAATTTTTGAGAAAGTGCATTCGCTTTTTCAATTGTTCTGTCAGCAATAATTACTGAACGGCTTCCTTTTACAAGGTTGGTGGCAACTACAGTTCCGATATTTCCAAGACCGATAACTGCAACTTTTGATTTCTGTGTCATAACTATTTCTTTTTGATTTACATGATTAATTTGTAATGCAAAGCTCATTCATTAATGAGCGTTACTCCAATGACATGGTTTAAGAAATAGCCTTGATGTAGTTTAAGATTTTGGTTTGCTGAGTTTATTCCGTAAGCGGCTCAAAAACTCTGGGGTTATTCCAAGAAAGGAAGCTACCTGGGTTTGCGAAAGACGGTTTGTCATGTGTGGGTAAATATCTAAAAAAGATTGATAACGTTCTTCTGCAGTTGAACTTATGTTCTGTAACAAACGATTTTGTAATACAACGAAACTGTTTTCAATCAGCACCCTGAAAATGCGATCGAATTTAGAAGCCTGCAGGTATAGGGATATAAGATCATTGTAACTGATTTGCAAAACCATCGTATCTTCTATGGCATCAATATTCAGCTCTGATTTTTTTTCAGTATGAAAGCTGCCAAGATCCATGATCCAATGATTCTCTGTTGCAAATTGAAGGATATGAATGGTCCCCTGCTCATCTATTTTATACATCCGCAGGCAGCCCTTCACCACAAAATTAAACTGCGTGCATATATCGCCTTCCTGCAGCACAAACTGGCGTTTACGGTAGAGGCGTGGATGAAATTTTTTGGTTACCAGGTCTATCTCTTCCTTGTTCAAAAGTATTAGCCGGTCAAAATAATTGAGCAGTGGTTCTATTGAAGCCTGTGACAGATTTTCGTTCATGGGATTTATATTATTGTAATCCACAATTCAAATACTTCGGTAAATTTAATGATACTGGCCTAACACCGGTGCAATTGAAATCAGGGAATCTTTGAATTTAGTAAAATGTTGTTTCTTTTCTATTATTTCCAGGTACGTAACCACCGTAGCTTTGTGCCCTCATTTAAAACCAAATAATCATGAACACACAAATCCAAAAACGTACACTTGGAAACACTGGTCTTGAAGTTTCAGCCATTGGCCTTGGCTGCATGGGTATGAGTTTTGGCTATGGCCCTGCCGCAGATAAAAAAGAAATGATTGAACTGATAAGTAAAGCTGTAGAACAAGGCATTACCTTTTTCGACACTGCCGAAGTGTACGGACCTTTTACAAATGAAGAATTGTTGGGTGAGGCATTGAAACCTTTTCGCAATGAAGTGTTGATTGCAACAAAATTTGGCTTCAACATTCAGGATGGAAAAATGGCGGGCATAACCAGCCACCCGAAAAATATTATAAAAGCAGTGGAAGGTTCCCTAAAACGGCTACAGGTTGACGTTATTGATTTGTTGTACCAGCATCGTGTTGATCCCAATGTGCCAATTGAAGAGGTGGCGGGCACAGTTAAAGATTTAATCTCAGCAGGCAAAGTAAAACACTTTGGACTTTCAGAAGCCGGTGCCGATACAATCCGCCGGGCACATGTGGTGCAGCCGGTTACTGCTTTGCAAAGTGAATACTCCATGTGGACAAGGCAGCATGAAAAAGACATCATCCCAACCATTGAGGAATTGGGCATTGGGTTGGTGGCTTTCAGTCCGCTGGGCAAAGGATTTTTAGCAGGTAAAATTGATGAAACCACAAAATTTGCTGAAGGCGATATTCGCAATGTGCTGCCAAGGTACACTGAAGAAGCCCGTACAGCCAATAAAGCATTGTCAGATTTACTCCATCAATTTGCTGCAACAAGAAATGCAACGTCTGCACAAATTGCAATAGCCTGGGTGCTGGCACAAAAGCCATGGATTGTTCCAATACCCGGCACCACAAAATTGCACCGGTTAACTGAAAATAATGGCGCCGCTTTTATTGAATTAACAAAACAGGAATTGCAGGAAATAGAAAATGCTTCTGCTCATATTAAAGTAGTGGGTACACGATACACAGAAGCAATGGAAAAGTCAACAGGGTTATAATAAATTATCTTTTAAAAAGTCTTTTCTACTTTAGCAGTTAGCGATGCTCCCTAAAAAAATTTCCCGCCAATATTATTACTATTCCTCACATTTGTATCCTGGTTTTTCATATCTCATGATAGAATAATCGTATCATTGAATCAATAAATAAATACAATGAAAAAAACATTGTCTCCAGATCAAACTAAACAACTACTCAACACATTAAAAACCCGTTTTGAAAAAAACAGTAATCGCCATAAGAGTGTTGACTGGGTTAATGTACAAGCGAAGCTGGAAGCCAATAAAGAAAAGCTTTGGTCGCTCAATGAAATGGAAACAACCGGTGGCGAACCGGATGTTGTTGGCTATGATAAAAAAACAGGCGGGTATATTTTTTATGATTGTTCTGCAGAAAGCCCGAAAGGCCGCAGGAGTATTTGTTACGACCATGAAGCATTGGAGAAAAGGAAAGAAAATAAACCAGCAAACAGCGCTATTGAAATGGCAAATGATATGGGCATTGAATTATTAACCGAAGATCAATACCGGGAATTGCAATCTCTCCAAAAGGCGGGAGAAAATTTCGATACCAAAAC
>JANMVB010000351.1:0-12114 GCA_031392305.1 Ferruginibacter sp. | reverse complement strand
AAAATAACCCCAATGAGCGATGAACTTTTAAGGGCCTGGGAAAAAAAATCAGGCGAAAGGCAGAAATTATATAAGAATTATCTGCACCGGGCAGATAAAAATACCGTGTTAAAAGCATTGCCCGACTTACATGAAGAAGCCTTTGAAAAAATTGATTGCCTCAAATGTGGTAACTGCTGCAAGGGTTATTCGCCAAGGTTTAAAACCCCGGATATAAAGCGGATAGCCAAATATTTAAAAATAAAAGATGGCGACCTCATTAATAATTACCTGCGGGTAGATGAAGAAGGGGATTATGTAATGCGGGCTGCCCCCTGCTCATTTTTAGGCGAAGACAATTATTGTACTATCTATGATGTGCGGCCTTCTGATTGTGAAAGGTTCCCTTATACTGATGAAGATTTTTTATTAAAACGGCAGCCCATGGCATTAAAAAACTCCACCTTTTGCCCCATTACTTATTATGTAATTGAAAAATTAATGGCGATGGGGAAGTAGGGGGAATGAGTTGATGCTTGGTGGTTTGCAAGTCCACAGGGTTTACTCTGGCGTGCGTTTTCCCTTCGTCTGTCTTTTTCAAATATTTAGCCTGTGTTCGCCGGGGCAGGGTGTGTTCAGGAAGCGATGGGACAAGGCAGGCTCTTTTGAAAGTTAACTCTGTGTGTGGGCATTGTGAGCCCTGCAAAGAGGCCTGACGTAGTGAGCAGGCCATTTCTTCGGAACATTCATGATGCACCCTATACTTAATTTTTTTTAATTGGCTGCGAGGAGGGCTATTTTTATCATTTGCTAATCCAAACTTTTTCGATTCCCAGTTTTTTCATTCTGGAATTAAGGGTCGAAACATTTATCCCTAATATTTCGGCAGCTCCACCCGGTCCATACACTTTCCAGTTGCTGGTTTTCAGTACAGCAATAATATGATCTCTCTCGTTATCAGTAATGCTTTTTAGTTTTTCTGCTGTGTTGGTTGATTTAAAAGTTTCTGATTGCTGGTAAAATTCATTAATTACGCTTGTTGATGCAAGTAGTGTTGTACGTTGCATTAAGTTTTCTAATTCTCTTACATTACCCGGCCAATCATAATTTTCCATTTTGTTGATCACATGAGCTGAAAATCCACTAATAACTTTCCCTTCATCTTTAGCAAACTTTTTTATGAAGTAATCTGCAAGGAGCATAATATCTTCTTTTCTTTCCCGTAAAGGAGGTACTGATATGGGAAATACATTCAACCTGTAATAAAGATCCATTCTGAATCGTCCTGCTGCAACTTCTTCGTCAAGATGGCGATTGGTTGCAGCGATAATACGAACATCCACAGTCTTGTTTTTGCCACCTACAGGCTGAATTTCCTTTTGCTGTAATACCCGAAGAAATTTCACCTGCATGTCGGCTGGAAGTTCTCCTATTTCATCCAGAAAAATTGTTCCGCCATCAGCTTCTTCAAATTTGCCTGGTCTCTTTTCTAATGCACCGGTAAAAGCACCCTTCTCATGCCCAAACAATTCTGATTCTATAATATTTGGGGGCAGGGCACCACAATTTACTACAATGAAGGGCTTCATATTTCTCTTTGAGCTATTGTGAATTGCTTTTGCCACCAATTCTTTTCCCGTACCACTTTCTCCTAGAATTAAAACGGTAGTCTGAGAAGGCCCTGCTAGTCTGATATGTTCCAGCACACTCTGCATCGATTTACTCTGTGTAATAATATTTTGTCCATCATCACTTTCGGTTACACTTTTATTCTGCTCTTTTTCCGTTTTTGATAATCCAGCCTTTTGTATTAATTTATGAAGTTCGAGGGCTACTTCCAATGCTGCAAGCACATCACGTAGCCGGAAAGGTTTCACCAAAAAACCATATGGGTTGGTAGCCTTAGCAGCCAGAAAAATTTTACGGTTGGAATTCGCCGACAAATAAACAAATGGGATTTTCCTTGAGGCAAGAATCAGTGCAAAATCAATACCGGTAAGTGCTCCATTCAGATAAATATCCAATAGCACCAAGTCTGGTTTATGCCGGTCAAGCATGTCCATTGCCTCAACGAAGGATGCAGCGATTGGCGCAACGGCATAGCCTGCCCTATCAAGAATAAGCCTCAGGTTATTGGCTTCAATAAACTGGTCTTCAACTATAAGTATCTTAAGCTTCATAACCCCTTAGTTCCTTTTGCATGATCTGTTCTGTTGATGTAATGATGCCTTTTTTAAATTGAATTAATATGCTGGTCCCTTTATCGGCTTTAATAAATACACTTCCCCCTATTTCTTTACTCAAACCTTTGATTAACTGAATACCTAAACTCTTGGATTCGGCCTCGTCGGTTGGGGTAAAGCCTTTGCCATTATCGGCAATTATGAGATTAACAATTCCGTCTGCTTCATGCATGGAAACAAAAATCCTGGCATCTTCCTGATTAGGAAATGCATACTTTATAGAATTCGTTATCGATTCGTTTATGATAAGCCCTACCGGTATTGCCTGGGATAAGTTTAGCTGGATCGGTTCAACTTTAGTTACGAATTCAATTCCATCTGCATCAAAGCTGTCCTTAAGGTATCGGATGAATTCATCTAAATACACCGAAATGTCAATCGACTTTACATCTTCATTCTGGTAAAGCTTTTGATGAATTAAGGACATTGCATAGATCCGGTGCTGACTTTTTTCAATTGCCTGCAAGGCATCTTTTTCAAGATACATAGCCTGGGATTCAAGTAAACAAATTATAGTATGAAGATTATTTTTTACGCGATGATGCACTTCTTTTAGCCACCATTCTTTTTCCGCAAGCATAACTTTCAGCTGTTGATTTACACGTGCAATCGTATTGCTATCACGTTGTTTGCGCCGGTACTGGCGAAGGAACAAAATACCTGTGGTCAATATCAGAATACTGCCATATAAAGTAACGTTCTTGATGAATTTTACCCGCTCTAAATTCATGTCATTAAGCTGCTGTTCTTTAGTCAAAACTGCAATCTGCTTATTTTTTACCAGGATATCTTTTTCCTTTTTTTCTGTTTCAAACTGGGCCTTATACTTTTCAATCGCTTCCACTTTTGACCGTTTCATCAGTGTATCGTCATACCGTTTGTTCTTGCTTAAATGCCGTATAGCAGAAATATAATCTCCTACTGCCGAGTCAGCAAGGAACATGCAGTAATGCATATGGCCAAGGGTACGCATCGAATAGGTGCTATCTACTTGTTGCAGTGCTTTTTCCAGGTAAGGTTTAGCATTCGCAAACTGCCTTGCTTCAATATAAAGCTGCCCCAAACCATAATAATCAGGTTTATCATGGTTTCGTTTTTGTAAAGCAATTCGCATCTTAAAATATGGTTCAGCTTTTTCGTAATTTTTTATTAGCCGATAAACTGATCCTAAAGTTTGAAACCAAATAAGACTGTCCTGTGTATTAAAGGGTGGAAAATCAGTATATATGTGGGTTAGTACTTTATCTATTTCGGCCTGTTTGTGCAATTTCACCATTGCTTCGGCTACAAATCTAACAGCATTTGCAATATTACCGTCTCCGTATCGGGATTTGTAAAGCTGAGTAGCCTGGTTAGCAAAAGAGAGGCTTTTTTCATGTTGACCGGTTATCCTTAAAATGATTGCGTACGATAGTAACCAGTCCGGTGCACCGAGGCTGTCACCTGATTGTCTCATGGAATTTAAAGTCAGTTCGCAATAATTAAAAACCTTATCCTCATTACCTTCTAACATCGCTGTACCAGCAAGTTCATAATAGGTGTAGTGTAAATACGGATATCCTATACCTTTCATTAACCTGATGATTTCCAGTAGCTCCTTTTCGGAATTGGGTTGCTGTGTATCGGAGTGGATACAGGCAATTTCCCGCTGTACCAAAATCGACAAAAGGGGATCATCCATTTTTCGGCAGATATTCTGCGCCTGAAGTGCCAGGTCCATCGCTTTTTTAAGCCTGGCTTTGCTGTCGTCGGAATGAATTAGCCGGTAGATATGCGACATGCCCAGTAAGATTTTAATTTGTGTGCTATCATTAACTCTTGCTAAAACTTTTGCGGCACTATCCGGCTGAAATTTTCGGAGATAAATATTAGCGATTAAGAACTGTGCGTCATTGTAAAATTTTGTTAGCCCGGCCCTTGAACTTATTTCACTTGCTTCATTGGCCAATTGCACTGCCAAATTCAGATTCTTCAAGTGAGGATAGGGATCATGAAAATAAAGCGACCCCAATCGAATTAACGCCGTAACCTTTTTACCAGCTGAACTTTCAGTTGTAATAATTTTTTTTAATGATGGCACCTCTTCCCGCCGAACATAATCTATACCCTGAAGCAATTGAGCCTGACAAGCAAAATGCTGAAGCAGTAAGCTACAGTTTAGCAAAATGATATATCGCATTACCTGGATAATAATCCGTTTCATGGAATATAAGTTTAATACAGATCGGGAGATTTTATCTAAATGTACAACCCCTTATTAAGTTTGATTCATACAGGTCAACTATCAAGGCTAATTTTTTTGTATTGTCGAAATATCGCCAATATACTTAAAAGTTTTATTGGTATCCCGCTAATCATTTCACTAATACGGGATTCAAATAGTTGATTTCCAAAAAGTTAAAATTACCGGCACATAGGTTGACAAACTTCATGTAAAATTCAAAAATTAAAATCAATTAAAAAAGCAAAAACTATGATTTCACAATTAGTAAAACGCAAACTGGTGCAGGTATTACCTGTCCTTGCATTGATGGTTCTATTCGTCACTTCATTATCAAACACTTTAAATGCCCAAAAAATGAAAGTAAAAAATGTTGTATTAGTTCATGGCGCCTTCGCCGATGGCTCAGGTTGGAAAGGGATTTACGAAATCCTGGCAAAAAGTGGTTACAACGTAACCATTGTTCAAAACCCTTTATCGTCGCTGGAAGATGATGTTGCAGCAACCAATCTTGCACTTGATGCGCAGGATGGGCCTGCCATCCTCGTTGGTCACTCCTGGGGTGGTGCAGTTATTACGCAGGCAGGCGTACATCCCAAAGTAGTTGGGTTAGTTTATGTGGCAGCATTTCAGCCCGATCTTGGAGAATCTGCTTTCACATGGTTCAGTTCAATGGCCCCCGTTGCAGAAAATGGTGTGATGCCTCCCGATGAAAAAGGATTCGTTTACTATTCGAAAGAAAAGTATCACGCCGGGTTTTGTGCCGACCTCAGTAAACAAGAATCAGAATTCATGTTTGCTTCGCAAGGCGCTTTCGCCGCTAAATCTTTTGCAACGCCATTAACACAGGCTGCCTGGAAAATCAAACCCAGCTACGGTATAGTTGCCACTGAAGATAAAAGCATTCGCCCCGAGATCGAAGAAAAGATGTATCTCAGATCAAACACCAGGATTTCGAAGATAAAGGGTAGCCATGCGGTTTATATTTCTCAGCCTGATGCTGTAGCAAAAGTAATTGTTGAAGCAGCAGATAATGCTTCTAAGGTTAAATAGCCTGGGATCAATTTTGACGATAAAGGGCATTTTGTGCCCTTTATTTCAATTAAAATGTACTTACTTCTTAAATGGAAAATAAAGGTTTAATATTATTTCCTTTCATAAGCTTTTTTACAAATTTTGTAAACAGTGTGGAGCCCGGTCAGCGTCAACACATCATCCATGAATTACTTGATGTGATCCTCGCTGCCAACCAATTGGATTTGAATGTCTCTGAAATTGAAGGAGACGCAATACTGTTTTTTAATTTCGGAGAATCACCATATGTAAGTCTTACTTATGAGCAGGCTGAGAGAATGTTTTTATCATTTTATAAGCATTTAGAGCGCTATGGAAGTAATTGTACCTGCCATTTTAATGTGTGCATTTCTGTAATAAATTTGCCCCCTAAACCGATTACACACTATGGAGAATTTAAAGAATATAAAATCAGAAATTTTCGTAAGCTGACCGGAAAAGATATTATTATTGCCCATCAACTTGTAAAAAATGATATTCACAATCATGAATATTTGTTAATAATAAGTAGTTATTTACTCGTTAATTCATCAAATGCTGCTCCCAATGGCCTGCTGATACCATCGCCTTTCCATTCAGGTGCGCCGGGTACTGAGGTAGCTTTCAATATTTCATCTTTTGTTTTGCCGGCTTTTATTTCCCCTTCCACAAATTGAAGTGTTTTACCAAGATAATCACCAAATAATTTTACATCATCCTGCGTTGCAAGTATATCATAGTCTTCGGCTGCGTGGCCGCATACAAAAGTTGTTTTTTTATTAAAGGTAGTTTCAGCTTTGTTCAACACCTGTATCCAGTTGCTTATACTTGCCCCGGCGCTTCTATCTACAAAGGGGTGCCGCCTGTTAAATACCAGGTCGCCTACGTGTACAATATTTGCATGTTGAAAATGAATAAAGCTATCGCCGTTGGTATGGCCTGCACCAAAATAATGCAGGCATATTTTTTCCTTTCCTATTTTTTCGCACCAGGTAGTACTAAAGGTTTGATCAGGATATAATTGTTTGTCTTCAGTCTTTTTTTCGATGGCTACTTTTTGCTGGTTTGCTTTGGAATTTTCGTGAGCCAGTACATGTTGTACCAAACCTTTAAAAGCAATATTGCCCCCTGAATGATCGCCATGATGGTGGGTGTTTATCAACAGACGGAATGGCTTTTCGCTTTTCTTTTTCAGCTCATCTATCAGGTTTTGCGATTGCTCCGGAAACTGGCTATCAACTACCACAATGCCATCTTTAGAAAGCATAAATAAAATAGTACCCCCTTTTTCGGTAAACACTCCTATCTCTTTGGTAAGCATCTTAATTTTCCAGGCCGGGTCTTCTAATAACTGTGCGATTGTTTTATTACTTAAAAAAGCCAGGCTGGCCAGGGTAAGACCAGTGTTGCGTAGGAAATTTCTGCGTTGCATAAAATGATTTTTTAATGATAGGTAAGTTACGTTTTTTTTGAAAGGTAACAAGTTGGCATAGACGTAAATAAAAGATCCACACGGGTATGCCGATGAACGGATTGTGACACAAGGATGATGCCATGAAAATATTAGCTGGTATTACTGTGTACTTAAACTTTAGCTATTTAAATGAGCCTGAAACAAATTGAAATTTGTTGCGCCAACAAGCACTTAATACTCCAGCTTTTTCAAAGACGGTGCTTTAAACCATGTAGCAATTACCACCATAATAGTCATACAGCCGCCAAATACCACGGACGGAATAACACCCATCAGTTTTGCTGCTACGCCACTTTCAAACTGTCCTATTTCGTTGGAAGAGTTGATAAACATGGAGTTTACACTCATTACCCTGCCACGCAATTCATCGGGTGTTTTTAGCTGAATGATATTGCTGCGAACTACTACACTCACGCCATCCAATACGCCGCTAACAAGTAAGGCAGCAAAGGATAACCAATACCATTTGGAGATGCCAAATATGATGATACACGCCCCAAAACCAGCCACTGCAAAAAGTAATTTAATGCCTTGTTTACGCCGCATAGGTGAAAGGGTAAGGCCAATCACCATGCTGATTGATCCAATGTCTGATGCAGCATTGAGCCAGCCAAATCCGATGGGGCCAACATGCAGGATGTCTTTTGCATATACCGGCACCATGGCCACTGCCCCGCCAAATAATACAGCAAATAAATCGAGGGTGAGTGCCGCCAGTACTTCCTTTGTTTTAAATACATATTTCAATCCTTCGCTTACAGCTTCGAGTGTTTTTTGTTCAGTAATTATGCCCGGTGGTTTCTCTTTTAATTTTGAAAGAAAAAACAAGCCTGTAAATATCAGACAGGTGATTACAATAAAAGTACCCGAAACATGAAATAAGGCAATCAGAAAACCAGCCGTGGCATGGCCGGTAATACTGGCAATTAACCAACTGGTAGAACTCAATTGGGATGCACTCAATAATAATTCCCTTGGCACCAGCGAAGCAATAATAGCTCCAAAACCAGGCCCCGAAAATGCACGGATAGCACCGGTAAGAAAGATGATGGAATAAATAAAAATTACTATCAACTTGTTGCCAAATTCCTGATGAAACCAGTTGGTAGAAGTGCCCAATAAAATAATGGCACACACACCAAATAGAAAAACAGTACGCAGCAATAATTTTCTTTTTTCGCTTTTGTCAATTACATAGCCTGCATATAAGGAAAGGGTGATTGCCGGTATTGCTTCTGCCAGGCCGATCATGCCAATGTAAAATGCATCTCCGGTAAGTTCGTACATCCACCAAGCTACCAATGTGCCCATCATACGCAGCCCCATAATAAACACAAAACGGCCAAGGATAAAATTTCGGAATTCAGGTATTTTTAAAACTGATAAAGGAGAAGTATTCAAAAGCTGGAGTAATTAGTATGCTGGCAAAGTTAAAAAACTAATGGCCGGTTTTAGAACTTATTCCGCATTAAGGAAGGGTTAAATAATGCTGGCCATTTTCATACTCCTTATCTAAAGCATTGATGATAACTTTCAGGTGTTCATCATTACCCAGGAAATCGGCATTGGAAGCATCAACAAAAAGGGTTTTAATATTGTGCTGTTTTATGTATTGGGTATATGTTTCCTGTAGTGAAAAAAGATAATCGCTTGCGATGCCCTGCTCGTATTGCCTGTTACGTTTTTTAATATTTTCCTGTAGTTTAATTACCGGAGTGTGCAGGTAGATGAGGATGTCGGGCTGTATAATCTGGGGGTTCATTATATCGAAAAGTTTCTGATATAACCTGAACTCCTCGTCTGGTAAATTAACCTTTGCAAATAAAAGACACTTGGTAAAGAGGTAATCAGAAATGGTGATATTTTGAAACATATCCTTGGTTTGCAACAAATCTTTCAGTTGCTTATAGCGTTCTGCCATAAAGAACAGTTCAAGCGGAAATGCGTACTGCTGTTGGTTTTCATAAAACTTTGGCAGAAACGGGTTATCAGCAAACTCTTCGAGGATAAGCCTGGCATTAAAATATTTACTTAGCAAATGCGCCAGTGTAGTTTTACCTGCACCTATATTTCCCTCTATTGTAACAAAACTATACTTCATAAACTTGGTGTGCGCAAAATAAAGGGAAATATCTTTTGAAGGGCTAAAACTTTTTCACATTTAGGTTATCAGGGCAATCCAATAACAACCGGTGGATGTTTTTTAATAAGACCGGGTGTTTAAAATTTGGTGACAGTTCATTCATTGGAGTAAGTACAAAGCGCCGGTTTTGTATCTCAGGGTGCGGAACAGATAGTTGTTTTTCTGAAATGATTTCTTTATTAAAAAACAGGATATCGATATCAATTACCCTGGGTGCATTTTTTATAGTACGTACCCTGCCCATTTCTTTTTCAATAGAAAGAATATGATGTAATACTTCTATTGCAGTATATTTTGTTACAACAATTATTACCTGGTTTAAAAAGTCGGGCTGGTTGGTATTACCCCAGGCTGCGGTTGCGTAAAGGGTTGATTGGCGGATAACTTTTCCAATATTTTTCTCAATATCAATGATGGCTGTTTGCAGTTGCTGCGGGCTTTTGCCCATATTGCTGCCAAGCAGAAGGTAGGCTGTATTCATAATGGTTTCAGCAATCTTTTATCGGGCCTGAATGATTTTATTTTCTCAATCTTTACTTTTTTAAATTCAGGGTGCAGTGGGTTTACGATAAAATTATATTCTTCCTCAATAATAGCGGAGGGTATTTTTAGCAGAGGTGCCTGCATGGATTTTATAAATTCATCACCCATAAACTGTGTATAAGAAATGTCTTCAACCCAGTTTGTTTTTAACCTGGCAATTTTAATCTCTTTATAATCCATTGAATCGGGAATTTCAATATATACCAGGTCCAAAGAAATTGAATAGTCATCAAAATTTGTATGAACAAGCATTTCAAGTATAGCAAGGGAAATATAAGATGAAGTGTATAGCATTGATAACCCTTTTGAATTCCAGCGGGAGCCATATAATTTTGCCCCCGTACCGGAAATATCATTGCTATAAAGTGGATTTGAAATGCGGTACACTATCATGCGAATAAACCTTGTTGTATCCTGCCCAATTGTGTGCGTACTTTTCCAATTCCTTCGTAAGTGGTAAGGGATTCAAAAGATAAGTTTCCTTCAATCATATAGGGGTTTCGTTTTATCCAGTTGTAAAACATTTCTACATTGCCAAAGGTTTTTATCCCTTCATTGATAACGTTGGCAATTTGTATGGCCCTTTCTGCATTTATGGGGGCAAAGCTTCCGTTATTTTTTGCATAACGCTGCAATGTACGCTCACTCACCTGCAACATGGCAGCCCATTCTGCTTGTGTAAAAGGAGTATTTTGTGCAATCTTTTTAAATTCGAAATAACTAAAATCTTTTACAGCAGGTATCACCCTTACGCTTCTGTTGTAAATTGCTTTTGGATCATTTACAGAATTATCTATATCTTTTTGCTTGTATGCTACAGCTTTTTTTGATGGAGTTGTTTTTTTCATATTCCGTCATTTGTCATCCAAATATACGTCATTTGTCGCGAATTTCCCATTTTTTAAATAATTTCACATCTAAATATTTCGCCAATAAAAATAGCCACAATTTGGTGGCTACCTTTGTGAGTTAAACTACTTTTATTTTATAATTACAAATGACTCCCTGATAATTTCATCCTTATTTTTTATGGTAACAAAATACCGGCCTGCGGGTAAATAACTAACATCTGCCGATATATTATTCTGGGTGGCGTTAACATTTTGTTCGGCAATTAATCTACCGGTTATGTCGCTTATTATCAGCTTGCTGTTATCCTTTAATGGCTTCGGCAACAGAATCGTAAATTTGCCAGCGCCAGGGTTTGGATAAACAATTACATTGCTGAAATTATTATTAAGCCTTACCGAAACTGTTTTGCTGTTTTTAAATTTACCATCAATATCAACCAACTTTAAACGGTAAAATATATTTTTTGCATTGGGCAATTTATTATCGGTAAACGAATAACGGGTAGTATTTTGTGCAGCAACCACACCAATTTTTAAGAAGTTAAATCCATCCGTACTTGTTTCTATTTCATAATTTTTAAGGTTTATTTCCCCGGCTATTGTCCAGTTTAGATTTACTTCATTATTATTTCTTACCCCTTTAAAATCAACAATGGTTACGGGCAACAGGCCGGTGCATTGAAAAATTAATGCCACATACTCAGGATGATCTACAAATGGATTACGGTTTTTTTGCAGTGCATAAATGGCGTTGTTCCTGTTTATTTCCTTGGTGCTTACTGCATCCTGCGTATGCCATTTAAAAAGCAATTTAATGTACCAGTCATCAAGCGAAGGATAAGTAGTGCCGTTTAAAATATCATCTGCGTTGCCGTTATTTTTCCATGCTACCATATTGTTTTGGTAGCGGGTAATCATGTACAACATTGCCCGGGCAATATCCCCTTTGTATTCGTTGATGGGTTCAAACACAGTACCGCTAAAACCAGGGAAGGTATTGTTACCCAATTTACTTCCATTGGTAGAAGTGTAGGTGGCAGTGCCCACTTTGGAGTAAGGGTTATTATCATGTTTTCCATTTGCCCATCCATCAGTTGGAAACACGTGGTGCAAATCTGAGAACATCGGGTAATCACCGGCACCAAACCATATCTGTGGAAACGAATGCTCCCTGTTGTAACAATCGCCTTCACTGTCATAACTGCCACATCGGGTGGCAGTAGGATTGAAAGTATATGTCTCCGGTCCTGTAGGATTATCGGTATAAATATCCCAGATAATATCTGCAGTATTTGCATCGTTTCTATGCATGTCTGTTGATAAAATTGCATTCCACACACCCGGCGTATAATCAAGCTGGATGGTATTGGCAGAGATAATATTGTAAAGGGCTGTCTTTAACGGTTCGCAGGTCAGGCCTGTTGCTGCATCAAAATATCCCGGTGGAATTCCGGTTGCAGTATTGGTAGTGGTGGACGATCCATTTAATGATGCTGTGTTGTAAAATGGCTCTCCATTACAGTCACCATTAGCCGAAAACACAAAGAAATAATACAACGTGCCAACTGACAAAGATGTTGCTGTAAATGTTGCAGCGTTGCTATAAG
>JANMVB010000241.1:0-5585 GCA_031392305.1 Ferruginibacter sp. | reverse complement strand
TAATTTATACTGCAGGTAAAGATCCCCATTGGTATGTCTTTGAACCGAGCGTGGCAACGATGCTGCCCATTGATAAAATGTTTGTTACCAAATTATTTTTTTAATACCTGCCTGGCAGAAATTAGTATTTAAAAACCTTATTTGCTCCGCACAAACTTTATTTCCATGCTTTTATATTCTTTACCGGTTTGCATATCGGGGCCATACATTTCCATCACATGCGTATTGTCGTCAACAATTTTATAAACTTCTCTCATTTCGCATTCTTTGCCATTTGCAGGGCACAGCATTTTGCCTTTAAAATTGATAGATTTTGAGGTGCTGTCCCAGTTGCCTTCCATGGTCATTATACCCGTACTCATATTATCCATCCAGGTGGTGAAATACACTTTTTTGGCCTTATCGTAACCGGTAGTGCTGGTGCCTTCAAATGGCATGCCCATCATATCTCCTTTAAAACTTGTTTGCTGGTAGCGGCCACCGAAAATCATTTTATTTACGGCATTGCTCTTGGCCATCATCGGTGGTGTGCCGGGGGCCATCCACATAGTGGTTTCGGCTGTCCATTTACCATCACCTTTTGCAAGCATGGCATGTTGCTCGCCGGGGGTCCCAACTTCCATCATTGTTTTCATGGCAGTGGCAGAATCTACCGGGATCCATTCATCAGATGTTGCTTTAGTATCAGCCATGGGGGAATCTGTTGTTAATCCTTCAGTTTTTGCGGTGGCTTTTTCTTCGTTGTTGCAGCCCGCCATAAAGACAAAGATGCAGCAGATAATAATTAGTTTTTTCATAATTTAATTTTTGGTGTACAATTTACAAAAAGATGTATAATAAATAAACCTGACAAAGATTTTATTTGCTCAATAATTATGCCTGCCTGCAATAATTTTGCTTTGCTAAAACTTTGCAGCAGGATATTGATGCATTGGATAATTAATGCATAAAGTTTAATTGAAACACTAATCTTTGTAATCAATTTATAAAACTATGCACATGAAAAGATTTGAAAACCAGGTGGCCATAATTACCGGTGCTGCCGATGGATTGGGTAAAGGAATAGCAGAACGTATTGCATCAGAAGGCGGGCAGGTGGCGTTGTTTGATATCAATGAAAATCTCCTACAACAAACCGTTGCGGAGTTTAGAAACAGCGGGTTTATTGCGGAAGGTTATACGGTAGACATTTCATCGGAAACAATGGTGATGAATGCTGTAAAACAGGTGGAAGAAAAGTTTGGCAAAATTGATATCATGGTAAATTCTGCCGGTATTGTAGGGCCAACCGGCACAAAAATTACCGACTACCCGGTGGAAGAATATGATAAGATTTACAGCATTAATTTAAGGGGTGCATTTCTTATTACAAAACATGCGGTGAAGGCAATGGAGAAAAATAATTACGGACGGATTTTATTAATAGCCTCTATCGCAGGCAAGGAAGGCAACCCTTTTATGACCGGGTACTCTTCTATGAAGGCTGGCGTAACCGGGTTGGTAAAAGGTATCGGAAAAGAATATGCGCAAACAGGCATTACCGTTAATGGCCTGGCACCTGCAGTTATTAAAACTGCTTTTAATGAAACCACTGCACCGGAACAAATGGCTTATATGGTTGCTAAAATACCCATGGGCCGGTTGGGTACCGTAGAAGAAGTGGCATCAATCGCATCATGGATTGTATCGAAGGAAGCAAGCTTTAACACCGGATTTATATTCGACATCTCCGGCGGCAGGGCTACTTATTAATTTACCTTTTATTTCTTTAGCCCATTTAAAGCATGCTTCAATAGTTGGTAACTTCGGCAATGAAAAAAATGCAATGAAATAAATTTACCACAAGCATTGCAACAACAATAAAATGATAGCAGCATTAAAGAAAATATTACCTGAAAGCCGCATACGCACAAGATATATTGACCTGGTATCCTTTGCTGCTGATGCAGGGTTTTATCACCTTACCCCCAAAGCCATTGTACTGCCTGTTGGTGAGGCAGAGATCATTTCACTGTTCCGGTTTTCACAACAACATAAAATTCCATTGGTGTTCCGTACCGGTGGTACCAGCCTTTCGGGCCAGTCAATTACGGATGGTATTTTGGTTGACCTCAGCCAGCATTGGAACAAAATAAAGATAGAGCAGGGGGGTGATTTGGTCCGTGTGCAACCGGGCATTACTGGTGCAATGGTGAATGCTTACCTGCACAAATACAAAAGAAAAATCGGCCCTGACCCCAGCAGCATAAATGCAGCAATGATGGGTGGTATTTTATCAAACAATGCAAGCGGTATGTGTTGCGGTGTTGCATTAAATTCTTACCACACTACAAAGTATATACGCTTTGTATTACCCGATGGTAAAATATTCAGCACAGAGATTGCAGCGGATTATAATCGTTTTGAAAGTGAATGCCATCAACTTTTTAACAGCCTAAAGGATATTAAAAATGAGATCATTTTAAATGAAGCATTGCATAATACCATTCGTAAAAAGTATCAAACAAAAAATACGGTTGGCTATTCAATCAATGCTTTTATAGATCATGAACATTCGCTGGATATTTTGGCGCACCTGTTAATTGGTGCGGAAGGCACGCTTGCTTTTATAGCCGAAGCAGTATTGCAAACCGTACCTGATTATCCATATAAATCAACAGCACTCTTATATTTCAGGGATGTATATACAGCCTGCCAAGCCATTGTACCGCTTACCAAAGCAGGTGCTGCCATGGTTGAATTAATGGACAGGGCCTCATTGCATGCTGTAGAAAATTTGGCCGGCATGCCTGCCATTGTAAAAACACTGCCGGAAAATGCTGCTGCTTTATTGATAGAATTCCAGGAAAATTCTTACGAAGCATTAGAAGCCAGTGTGAACCAGTTTTTATTATCCACTCCGGAGTTGGCTTTATTCAATGCGCCGGTTTTTACCAACGATCCGCTGGAGCAGGCTTTTTTGTGGAAGGTGAGGAAGGGGCTTTTTCCTGCGGTGGGTGCGGTACGTGCAAGCGGCACAACGGTGATACTGGAAGACATTACCTTTCCGGTGGATAAACTGGGTGATGCTATTTTATACCTGCAGGTGTTGTTTAAAAAATATCATTATTACAATGCCATCATATTTGGCCATGCGAAAGATGGCAATATTCATTTTGTAATTACGCAGTCTTTTAATACACAGGAGGAGATTACCAGGTACGATCAGTTTATGCGTGAGGTAATTGCCATGGTAATAGAGAAATACAATGGCACTTTAAAAGCAGAGCATGGCACCGGAAGAAATATGGCCCCATTTGTAGAAACAGAATGGGGTGGTGCAGCGTATGATATTATGAAACGGATAAAGCAGGCTGTTGATCCGCACCAGTTGCTTAACCCCGGCGTAATTATCAACGATGATAAAAATGTGCACCTTAAAAACCTGAAAGAATTACCACCTGTAGAAGAAGAAGTAGATAAATGTATAGAGTGTGGTTACTGCGAACATAAGTGCCCCAGCCGTGACCTTACCACTACGCCAAGACGCAGGATTGTAATAAGACGGACATTAAAAAAACTTGAACTTGCAGGCGACGACTCCAACTATAAACTATTGCTGCAACAATCTCAGTATGATGTATTGGATACCTGTGCAGTAGATGGTTTGTGTGCAGGTGCCTGCCCCGTTGATATTAACACCGGCGATTTGGTGAAGCGCTTAAGAAGAGAGAATCATTCGGCGGCTGCCAATAAAATAGCCTTGTTTGTGGCAAAGCATTTTAAAGCAATGGAGTGGGGGGCACGTGCCGCTTTAAAGATGGGCTTTGGTATCAATAAGTTGTTTGGTAAAAATGCAATGATGAATATCACAAGGGGTGTAAGAAAATTAATCCCTGCCATTCCATTGTGGTCAAAGGAGATTAGTTTTCCGCCGGATACATCGGTGATAAAATCAGTGGGTTCAACTGTGCAAATCGCTGGTGAAAATGCCATCGTTTATTTCCCCGCCTGTATCACCCGGATGCTGGGTACTTACGAGGGAAAAGATAAAAATCTGATGGAAACTTTTATGAGCATTTGTAAAAAAACAGGCATACAGGTTTTAGTTTTGGAAAATATAAGTGGTACCTGTTGTAGCCAGATTTTTTCTTCAAAAGGATTTAAAGATGCCCACCGTTTTACCGCCAATAACATTGTTACACAATTGTGGCATGCAAGCAAACAAGGCAGTTTGCCCGTGGTAATGGATGTAAGTTCCTGTGCATATACATTGCATACCATTCGCCCTGTACTCAGCGATGAAAATAAAATTAAATACGATCGGCTAACCATACTGGATAGTGTGGAGTTTTTACATGATAGGGTGATGCCTGTTGCCACTGTAAAAAATCTCCAAACAAATATTGTGTTGCACCCGGTTTGCTCGCTGGAAAAAATGAAAACAACGCACAAGTTTATTCGCCTTGCGCAACATTTTGCAAAGGGTGTAACAGTGCCTGCAAACAGCGGCTGCTGCGGCATGGCCGGCGACCGTGGCTTTTTATTTCCGGAGCTTACTGCTGCTGCCACACAGGCCGAAGCACATGAAGTTAATGAGCAAAAATATTCCGGCTATTATTCCTCTACCAAAACCTGCGAAATGGCTATGTCTGCCGCCGTGAAAGAAAACTATCAATCAATATTGTATTTGGTGGATGAGGCTTTGTAGGGTGGTTTTTTTAATTTTCGTATTGTAGGAAAAGGCTGCAGCCCAATGTCATTTAGTTAAGCGAATTGCCACGTCCGCCAGCTGGCGGACGTGGATTAAATTCAATATTAAAAAATTGGGCTTTAGCCCAATAAGTCGTTTGGCTGAAGCCGAAGTTGAATTAAAAACTCTTTCTTCCCCGCCCTCGAGGGCGGGGCAATTCAACATAAAAATCCTAAACTAAATGACATTGGGCCGCAGCCTGCTCCTACGAGGTGCCAGACATCCGAAGTTTTAAAAACTTCGGATGTCTTTGTTCATTATGCCATCACTAACTGGCAACGTATTTGTAACAATATGGATAGGGTAGTGGGTAGCTTTATTTTATTTTTAGGATTAGGTATTTTGTTCGCAAAGTCTTTACTATTTTGTTTAAGACTTCATTTTCTTTTTTTTCTTGATAAAAAAAAGAAACAAAAAAAATCAAGGCTGCGAATAAAAAGGCTGATAATTTCAACATAAGCCTAAAATCAAGGAACTCGCCGCAAGGGGTTCAATGATTGTGAAGCTTATGCCCGGCTCAAACAACCTTGATTTCTTTACGGCTTATGTTGAAATTTTCTAGCACTTTTTATTCGAGGCCGTAGCAGGATACTTTTGCGAAGTGAATGCCTGATCATATTTATTTTAATCATTTATTCAATGTGCATTTTAATTATAAACACAATTAAAGCTCCCCATAGATATTAAGTACAAGAGTGCGACGCCAATGAAGCTTAGCATTGCTTCTTAGCCCGGACAAAAAATTCTTTTATCTTAACTGCTAACTTTAAAACAACTAAAATTATATGCCCAACTGGAAAGATATTTTTATTAAATCTGCATCTGCAATTGAAGATAAATGGGATGAGCTGCG
>JANMVB010000221.1:0-3943 GCA_031392305.1 Ferruginibacter sp. | reverse complement strand
GCTTTACCTAAAATTCTAAAATGTTGCTTACGGATTGCTTTCATCAGCATCGGAATATCCATATAAGAAATATGGTTAAATACAAAAACATACTGCTTTGTTCTGTCGTGAGGTACCTCATAAATAACCTGGTACCGAATTCCCCATAAAACCATCATGCAATCAGCCCAAAGCTGGCTAATGTTATAAATGATATTGCCCCCCCGTATTTTCCCAAAGAATGATGCTACAATAACCAAAGGAAAAAGAACAAGCATAATTGCTATAAAAAGCAACAACCCATATACAGAAAAAAAGGCCCTAAGCAGGGATTTTACATATTTCATATTCAAAAGCGAATATAATGCGTTTAGATTTCAGGTGTTCGCAAGGGTTCTGTTAGAAATCCTCTGGAAATTTGTACTTAAATTGCCTTCAACCAGCCTTAAATAGGATTTTTGCCAAAAATCACCGGTATATTTTCGCCAAATTAATCTGAAATCCCTTACCTTCGCCGTCCTAAATTTTGGTTATATGTTAGCAATAGTAAAAATAGCAGGTCAACAGTTTAAAGTAAAAGCAGGCGATAGCTTGTATGTACCTCATATTGAAGGTAAAAGTGGTGACAAAGTTGAGTTTTCAGACGTTCTGATGACAGACAACGACGGAACACTTTCCCTTGGTGCAGCAATAAAAGCAATTGTAAAAGCTGAAATTGTAACTGACCTTGTACAAGGTGATAAAGTGATTGCCTTTAAAATGAAAAGAAGAAAAGGCTTCCGTAAAAAACACGGACATCGTACCCACTATACGAAAATACAAGTGACAGAAATCGCTTAATAAAAGTTAAAATATTTTCATTGAAAATTGATCATGTATTGCTCAATTTATTAAAAGAAATATGGCAACATAATAATCGAAAATCGAAACAAAAAAAATAGTTTAAGATGGCACATAAAAAAGGTGAAGGCTCGGTTAAAAACGGTCGTGATTCACAAAGCAAAAGATTGGGTGTAAAAATTTATGGCGGTCAACCAGCCATTGCAGGAAATATAATTGTTCGTCAACGCGGCACTGTATATCATCCCGGTAAAAATGTTGGTCTTGGAAAAGATTTTACAATTTTTGCATTGACAGATGGTATCGTAGAATTTAAAAAAGGAAGAGGCGATAAGAGTTATATTTCTATAACTGCTGTTGAAGCAACCGCTTAGATATTAAAGTTTTTTTTGGCAGGTAGAAAAATATTTTTACTTTTAAGTATTATTTACTAACCAATTAAATTTTAAAGAACATGGCAACTGCAAAAAAAGCTGCAAAAAAAGCTGCTCCTGCAAAAAAAGCTGCACCAGCTAAGAAGGCTGCACCAGCAAAAAAAGCTGCTCCAGCTAAGAAAGCTGCTCCAGCAAAAAAAGCTGCTCCAGTTAAAAAAGCTGCTCCTGCAAAGAAAGCTGCACCAGCTAAAAAAGCTGCTCCTAAAAAGAAGTAAGCTTTGCTTTTTTGAAAGCGAAACTAATACAAAAGTCCTGGCAACTGCCGGGACTTTTTATTTTAAGTTGTTTATAAAATAGTTTGTTACCATCTGCCGCTGATACGCTTCATTTAATAATTAAGCCGTTTCAAAAAATCAATATAATTTTAAAAAATCCTTTTACATTTGAATATGGACAACTCCCAAATTGCAGACTCCTTCTCACTCTTAGCGAAATTGATGGATATACATAATGAGAATAGCTTTAAAGCAAAGTCGTATGCAAATGCAGCTTTTACCATTGATAAACTAACTGTACAATTAAGCGAAATACCAACTGAAAAATTATTTGGCATTAAAGGAATAGGCGAATCGACCGGAAAAAAAATAATAGAATTATTAACTACAGGCGAGTTAAAACAATTGGAAGAGATCGTTGAAAAAACACCACCGGGTGTAATGGAAATGCTTAATATAAAAGGCATCGGTCCAAAAAAAATTGCTACTATCTGGAAAGAAATGGAGATAGAAACAATTGGAGAATTATTATACGCCTGCCAGGAAAACCGCTTAAAATTATATAAAGGCTTTGGAGAAAAAACGCAGCAAAATGTTATTGAAACAATTGAATTTTATTTAAAGAGTAAAGGAAGTTTTCTTTACTCGCAGATGGAAATGATGGAAGAAGGTGTTAAAAGTTTTTTTATAAAAATATTTAATGAGCATCAGATTGCATTCACCGGTGCTTATAAAAGACAACTTGAAATTATCACAGAACTTGAAATAGTTATTGATGATACCATCATTAATATTGAAAATAAATTATCGGCTGTTGATGATTTTTCACTGCTCGAAAAGAGTGAGCATGAATTATTATACCGGGCTGCAGAAGGTATAAAATTTCGTTTATACAGTTGCGATAGTAAGCCATTAATTGAGCAGGCTTTTTTAAAAGGTTGCTCAGTAGAATTTGCAAATATTTTTACAAAAAAATATCCTCAAATTGACTACAAAATTTGCCGGAATGATGAAGATATTTTTGCACAGGCGGAATTAAATTTTATACCTGCCTGTCAGAGGGAAAATGAAGCAATTATTGATATAGCCCGGCAACAGATTTTACCCCCATTATTAAGTACAAAAGATATAAAAGGAATTATCCATAGCCACAGTAACTGGAGTGATGGTGGTAATACTTTGGAAGAGATGGCAAGAGGTGCAATGGAAAAAGGTTTTGAATATCTTGTGATCAGTGACCATAGTAAAAGTGCATTTTATGCAAAAGGGCTGGAAGTAGAAAGAATAAGGGAGCAACACCTGCAGATTGATGAATTGAACCCCAAACTGGCCCCCTTTAAAATATTCAAAAGCATTGAAAGCGACATTTTAAATGATGGCAGCCTGGATTATTCCAACGATATACTGGCCACTTTCGATCTTGTGATTGCTTCTGTACATTCAAATTTAAAAATGAATGAAGAAAAAGCTATGATGCGACTAATAAAAGCGATTGAAAACCCCTACACCACTATTTTGGGCCACATGACGGGCAGGTTACTGCTTAGCCGTAAAGGCTACCCGGTGGATCATAAAAAGATTATTGATGCCTGTGCTGCAAATAAGGTTGTAATAGAATTGAATGCCCACCCTAACCGACTTGATATTGATTGGCGGCATATTGATTATGCCCTCGAAAAAAATGTGCTGCTTTCGATTGATCCGGATGCCCATAGCGTAAAAGGTTTTGATGATATCAGGTATGGCGTACTTGTTGCGCAAAAAGCAATGCTTACTAAAGAGCGGAACTTAAGCAGCTTTGGCTTAAAGGATTTTGAATTGTTTTTAGCAGCGGCTTGTACACATTAAAGAGGCAATATTATTATCGTAAATAATATCACAGGCAAATGTTATAACGTGAGAAAAGTTCCATATAGATATGCGGTACAAGTGACTGACACAACGATGCTTAATTGAAAAACTTCTGCCGGTACACAAAAAATAATACTGCAGAATAGCAACTTTTAATTTATAGTGAGGGGTAGCTCTACATAAAAAGTTGTGCCTTTATTTAGTTCTGTCTCAAACCAAATATTGCCCTTGCTTTGCTCTACAATGCTTTTGCACATGGCAAGCCCGAGGCCGGTACCGGAGGTTTTGGTAGTAAAATTTGGGGTGAATATTTTTGATCGCAGTTCATTAGGGATACCTAAGCCATTGTCTGTAATTGTTACCAGTATTGTATCTCCGGATATTGATTCATCGATAGTAATGAGTGCCCGCTTTTCTTCGGGTATGGCCTGCAATGCATTTTGAATAAGATTTGTAAAGAGGCGGTTGATATGGGTTTTATCTGCATGGATCATTACTGCGCCATTTACCGGTTTCCAAATCAAATCAAGATTTTCTTCTACAGAATGTAACTGCACCAATAATTTCAGGGTTTCATTCATATCAAAAGTTTCACTACGTGGATTGCCAATATTTGCAAACTGG
>JANMVB010000173.1:0-2053 GCA_031392305.1 Ferruginibacter sp. | reverse complement strand
CTGGCTGGTGTGGCACCAGCCAGCGACAATTTTAATTGCACCCATGAAACGTTGTTTGGAATATTTCCTATCTGTTACTTTAAGGCTGAGTGTAGAAAAATTGTACAAGATAGATTGGAAAATGAAACCGGGAGAGAAAATAAAATGCTGATGAGGGTAAAAGTATTTTTTTAAATTTTATGAAAAAAAGAATAATAATACTGATGAAGTTTTATAATTGGTTTTAATACAGATGCAAGCAGGGGAAATGGTACTTGGTTTTTTTTCATAGCCAGGTAATCCCTGCGATTAGCCCTAAGCCTGCTTTTAAGTGAAATATTGCTTTGGCCACCCACCCGCATTTTAATAATGAGTTTTGGAAGGTAGCGGGCACTAATGCGGTAACGGTAAAGATAACGGGCCATAAATTCGTAATCTGCTGCTGTAAAGTAATGTGATTCATAATCACCTAATTCATTTATCAACTCACGCCTTACATAAAATGTGGGGTGTGCCGGCATCCAGCCATAAGTAAACCTAAACCGGTGGTAAGCAAAGCCCTTCCAAAAACGGATCACCTTATTTGTATTTGTTTTGTGTACATAAACCAGGTCGCCAAATACTGCATCTAACTGGTATTCATTAAAGCATTTCACAATTGAACTAATTACATCATCTGATGCAAACATATCATCGCTGTTGAGCACACCTACTATATCACCCGTTGCCATTTTAATACCTTTATTAATAGCATCATACATCCCGTTATCAGGCTCAGAAACCCATTTGGAAATATGTTGATCATATTTCCGGATGATGGCAACAGTGCCATCCGTAGAATTTCCATCAATGATAATGTGCTCAATATTTTTGTATTGCTGTTTCATTACAGAATTGATACAATCCTGCAGGTAAGCTTCTGAATTATATGTAACTGTTATAAGAGATACCTTCATGTGATTTCAACCCTTTTACTTTTACATTTTTTATACGCACTTATTCTTTTCCCCAAATCTTCTACTACCTATTTATACCGCCTTTATTTTTAATTCAAATATTTTTTGAATAAACTATGCTCATAAAACTTTCTATTTACAAACCAAAATACAATGATGCAGTTCGGTTTAACACAGTCAGGCAGTCATAAGTTTACTATTATGTTTTTATTTATCGTTAGCAATTACTTTGATAAATAACTTACCTAGCACGGAATATCTTTGGGGATTTTTTCACGCTATCTCTTAAGAAATTTCAAGCCGTTAACCATGTATAATTAATATAAAATACACCAGTTATTCGGCACAATAGCATATTATTATTTGCATAAATACAAGCATCAATAATTTTATTTGCTGCCAGCTTAAGGCAATATAGTTTATGCAGAGGTTTGGAATAAAAATTGAATATAGCGATTTAGGCTATAGAAAAGTTTTAGCAATAGTAAAAATTTTAAAAAAGTTTTAGTTCGTTTACCTATACAATTAATTGAATATACGGGAAATAAAATCAGGCAGATGTACTGCGGCAGATGAGGATGTTTTCCATTACCAGCATATCCATATTGGTACGCAGGTAACAATTGAGGGCTTCAACCGGCAGGTTTACGATGGGCTCGTTTTCGTTGAATGAAGTATTTAGCAGGATGGGCACGCCGGTTTTTTTTCTAAAAGCTTCTATAAGCGCATAATAGCGGGGAGAAATATTTTTATCAACAGTTTGTAACCTGCCGGTACCATCCACATGTGTTACCGCAGGAATTTCAATTTGCTTTTCTTTTTTTATGGCAAAAACTTTTTCCATAAAAGGAACTTCTTCATCCAGTTCAAAAGAATATGTAAAAGATTATTTTGAATTGGATGAAGAAGTTCCTTTCATGGAAAAAGTTTTTGTGATAAAAAAAGAAAAACAAACTGAAATTCCTGCGGTAACACATGTGGATGGTACCGGCAGGTTACAAACTGTTGATAAAAATATTTCTCCCCGCTATTACGCACTCATAGAAGCCTTTAGAAAAAAAACCGGCGTACCCATCCTGCTAAATACTTCCTTCAACGAGAACGAGCCCATCGTAAAC
>JANMVB010000163.1:0-16354 GCA_031392305.1 Ferruginibacter sp. | reverse complement strand
GTAATGGGTTTGCCGCTTTCATCTACGCCGAGCACTCTTTCACCTACGGCCCTTTCTGCAGTTTCAAGCGTGTGTGCCACGCCGGTATGAAAGGGTGTATAAAAATCTTTTACCATCTCGTTCCATTTCATTTTACCTTCTGCAATTTCATCAAACTCTTTTTCAATATTCGCCGTAAAAGAATAATCCATCACCTTAACAAAATGCTGGTTTAAAAAATCGGTCACCACCAGGCCCAGGTCGGTAGGAAATAACTTCGATTTTTCTGCACCGGTATTTTCCTGCTCCATTATTTTTTCAATGGTATCCTGCTGCAGTTTTAAAATGCGGTAATTTCTTTTTACTCCTTCCTTATCTTTTTTCTCTACGTAAGTCCTTTTAATAATGGTAGAAATGGTAGGTGCATAAGTACTTGGCCGGCCAATGCCCAGTTCTTCCAGTTTTTTTACCAGCGATGCTTCTGTATATCTTGCGGAGTGTTTGGTAAAGCGCTCGGTGGCTGTCATAAAATTAAATGTGAGCGCCTGCCCAACGGTTAAGTTAGGGAGGCGGCTTTCGCCTTCGTTATCACTTTCTTCATCATCACTACTTTCCAGGTACACTTTTAAAAAGCCATCAAATTTTATTACTTCACCGGTGGCAGTCAGATCCTGGTTATTGGTGCTGATATTTATTTTTGCAATTGTTTTTTCAAGCTCTGCATCACTCATCTGCGAGGCGATGGTGCGTTTCCATATCAGCTCGTACAGGCGGTTTAGTTCAGGGTCGTTTACGGTATTGTTTTCCATATACGTGGGCCTGATGGCTTCGTGGGCTTCCTGTGCGCCGGCACTTTTATTTTTGTAGGTACGTACCTGCAGGTATTTATCGCCAAAGCTTTTTGTTATTTCTGCTTTAATACCATCCATGGCAGTTTCACCGAGGTTCACACTATCTGTACGCATGTAAGTGATTTTTCCGCTCTCATATAATCTTTGCGCAAGCAGCATTGTTTTGCTTACGCCGTATCCTAGTTTACGGCTGGCTTCCTGCTGCAGGGTACTGGTGGTGAAAGGTGCTGCCGGTGTACGTTTTCCAGGCTTTACCTGTATATCCCTTACCGTATATTTTGCGCCGATACAGCTTTGTAAAAACTTTTCAGCGTCTTCTGTTACCTCATATTTTCCACCGTCTGCCTTAAAATTTACGGAGCGGTTGCTATTGTCTGTTGCAGTAAAAGATGCCTCTATTTTAAAACTGCTTACAGTATTAAACTGATTGATCTCCCTTTCTTTTTCAGCAATTAATTTTACAGCCACACTTTGCACCCTACCTGCACTCAGGCCACCGCTCATGCCTATTTTTCTCCACAGCACAGGGCTAAGTTCAAATCCTACCAGCCTGTCAACAACCCTGCGTGCCTGCTGGGCATTTACGAGGTTCATATCAATGGTGCGTGGGCTTTTTACAGCTTTTTCAATAGCCGGTTTTGTGATTTCGTGAAACACAATCCGCTTGGTAGTTTTAGGGTCTAAATTTAATACCTCGGCAAGGTGCCAGCTAATACTTTCCCCTTCACGGTCCTCATCCGACGCAAGCCATACTTCCTCACTGTTTTTTGCATAAGCTTTTAAATCTTTTACTACCTTTTCCTTTTCGGCGGGTACAATATACTTGGGCTTAAAATTATTATTTACATCAATGCCCATATCGTTTTTTTCCAGGTCACGGATATGACCAAAACAACTTTTTACTTCAAAGTCTTTTCCTAAAATTGCTTCAATGGTTTTAGCTTTTGCCGGGCTCTCAACTATTAACAGGTTCTTCGCCATAATAAAATTTTCTGTTTAATTCCAATCATACAACCTGACTGAAACGGGTTACTTTTTTTTGTTAATATTATACCGGTTATCCTCACCTGGTTAACTTATTTTCAATGATATATATCATTAAATGGAAATAAAATTAAAGGTTGATAAGCTGGTAACTTAAAGTGCAATATTACTTTAAAATTGAAAAATCAACATAAATCTTACAAACGGGCAGAGGTGAGGCAGGTGCTTAAAGAAATTCAAGCACCTTATTTTTAATGGCATAATCACCATAAATTTTTCGATGCCCGAGGCCTTTGGTGGTGATGAATTGTATGTTGGGAAATTGTTGCTCTTTTACTTTCAGTGCATCTTCATAAGGGGTGATATCATCTTCCTCATCATGTATCCACAGTATGGCCGCCTTAATATTTTCCATCGCTCTTTTTATAGAAAACCATTCAGTAACCTGCCCGCTTTTTTCAAAAATAATATTATCAAATTCCTTTCTTACTTCAGCATCTTTTATGTGCAGCATGTTAAAAGCAATATCTACAGCAGTACAGGTTTCAGTAGCTGGTGCAATAAAAACAGCCTTCATATTTTCGTTGGCAGTTATTTTTTCCAGGGCAAGGCTCAATGCAATGCCGCCAAAAGAATGTGCAAGAAAACTATTAACGGGCCCGTATAACCTGATCACTTCTTCTATCATTGCACAGTATTCCATTGCATTGATACGGGTGCCCTCACTGCGGCCATGCGCAGGTGCATCAAAGGCAAGCACCTGGTAACCTTTTTCAACAAAGGGAGAAATATACTGATGAAATTTGTGTGCTGCCGAACCAAAGCCATGTAAAATGAGTACGGTATGTGGCTTATCCTCATTCCACCGAAAACCATTTACCTTTAATCCGTTAAGTTTGAATTGTAAATGTTCGGCCTTTTCAAAAATTACGGGCACCCTTATCCTGGCTTTCATAAATGGGGTACAAAAAAGTTCAAAAGCTTTTTCGGCGGCCTTACGTTTTGATACAAGGGTGTACATTTTAAATTTTGCACGGATATAACCAAATACTAACTTTTGCTTTAATTTCATTTTATCAAAGATACAATTATGAGAATAGTAATTATCGGGGCAGGTAATGTTGCCAGTGTTTTGGGAAGGTTAATTAAAAATGCCGGCCATGATATTTTACAGGTAATGAGCAGGAACACAGAACATGCTGCCCTACTGGCGGATGAAATAGGATGTGCTTACACGGATAAAATAAAACTGTTAAACCAACACGCAGATTTATACCTGGTAGCTGTAACTGATTATGCGTTGAATGAAATGCAGGACACTTTTAATTTAAAAGATAAACTGGTGATGCATACCGCAGGATCTGTAACAAAAGATATTTTGGCAAAAGTGTCTGCAAACTATGGCGTGTTGTATCCCCTGCAAAGCCTGCGAAAAGAAAACAGGCACCTTCACCAGGATATACCCATACTGGTTGATGGAAATAGCGAAGCAAATATTGCAGTGATAGAAAAACTGGCGTTAACTATTTCTTCTTCGGTTGAAAAAGCTACCGACGAACAGCGGATGAAGCTGCACGTGGCAGCGGTATTTGTTAGCAATTTTTCAAACCATATGTATATGTTGGCTGCAGATTATTGTTTTAAATCAGGATTAAACTTTAAGATGTTGCAGCCACTTATTGAAGAAACTGCTTTACGTTTACGTGACCACTCACCAGCTGAAATGCAGACCGGTCCGGCCATCAGAAAGGATATTACCACCCTCGATAAACACCTGCGTGAATTATCAGCCTATCCAAAAATGCGAAATATTTATTTAAAGATTACTGATAGTATTATGAATGATTGAAGAGGTTGATGGTTAATGGTTGATGGTCAATGGTTCATAGTTAATGGTTCATTGTTAATAGTAATACTGATTTTTATTTAGAAGAAATTTTATAGGCTATAATAAACAGAAAACAAGAAACCGAAAACGATAAACCAAAAACAGAAAACACCAAACCGAAAACCACAAACAGAAAACCGTAAAAAATCTATTTCCACGGAAACACAACATCTGTCAATACTTTGTAAGGATCTTTTGGCCGGCCTGCACCATCAAAAGGGTCATCCACATAAATTTCATACGGGGCACCCTTCAGCTTTTTTTTGCGATCTTTCAGCAACTCTTTTAATACATCGTAGGCTTGTGAGGTTAAGTCGTACGGGCCGTAAAAATGAGCCACCACCACGCTATCAATTCCAATTTCTTTTATCATCACACCCTGGGCAAGTTTTGCCGGTCTTTTATCCACCGGAATGCCCGCCTCAAAAAAGTAAGGTGCTTTTTGAGATTTGTACCAGGCCATTGGGCGCCCCGTAACTTTCAATTTATTTTTGCTGATAACTGCAGCCAGCGATACGCCATAAATCTCGGCCAGCTTAATGCTGATACGTTCCATGGTAGCCGCACTATCCTTCATAGTAAGCACTATTCTTTTTAACGAAACCGTATCGCCAATATTAATTACCGGTGCCCGTTTCGTTACAATGGGCGCAGGTTCTTTTTCTACCTTACTACTGTCTTTGGCAACAACCGGTTCAGCTTTTTTCTCCACGTTATTATTACAGGCCATTGCAAAAAAAACAATCAAAACAAGGCAAGCGCCTTTAAACAAAAATGTAGTTTCTTTCATAAAAAAGGGATGGTGGTTTTAAATTACGCCGTTAAAATAATCAAATGCTTTTATATGCCCTTGCAAATTAAATAATATGTTTAGTATTATTTAAGTAGAAAATTTTATTGTATCAGCTTCTGATCATTGGGCATCATCGTTGCCACGCTCGGTTCAACGACATACCAATGGGCATCTTTACCCACACAATAAATTAGCCCAAGTGAGAAGCGGGAGCGCTTCATATACATGCATAAACATAATCACGTATTGCAGAACCCCCCTTCGGGGGCAGGGGGGCTGGCAGGTTGGGAGGCCTTGCTTCAACTTAGTTTTCCTTAAATGGTAATGTTACAGTAGGTTTGCAGCCCGAACTTTACAAAATTATGTACACAGTCACTTATAAATTTGAACAAAAAGGCCATTCACCCCTAACATTTGAAAACGTAGCCGATGGACAATCTTTGCTTGAAATTGCTTTGATAAACGATATCAACCTGCATCATAATTGTGGCGGTGTTTGTGCCTGCAGCACCTGTCATTTATACGTTGAATCCGGCGATGATTTTTTAGAAGAATTGTCTGACAGGGAAGAAGATTTTATTGACAGGGCGGTTAGCCCACGCATTAATTCAAGGCTCGGCTGCCAGTGTGTATTGCAGGAAGGTGAAGGCAATATCGTAGTTACCCTGCCTGATCAATCACAATTTTTGGGAGAATAAATCTAATTAGCTAATTAGCTGATGTGCTAATATGCTAATCATGTAAACAATTACCATTTTTTGTAATAAACATTTTAACCTACAATATCATTATTTACACATTTGCAAATTGGCTAATTAGAAAATTAGCACATTAGCAAATTATCACATTATTTATTATGACTTTTGAACCCCCAATAAACTGGAACGATTATGAAGACATAGCCATCAAGCTGTACGAACGTTTTGGCGATGATTTCAATGAGGGTAAAATTTACCGCATCCGCTTTACCGACCTGCATAAATGGGTAATGGAAATTCCTAAATTTGAGGGCAAGCCAGATCAAAGCACAGAGGGCCACCTGGAAATGATACAAAGCACCTGGGTGTATGAATGGAGGGATAACCAAAAATAAACCTGCCGCATACTTTCGTGTAAATAGTATTTCCCAATAATTTTCCTTCACCATCAATGCCGGTAAATCAATGAATATTTTGCATTTATTCAAACCAATAAAAACTTTTGTGTTTGATGTGGATGGTGTGTTGGCAACCGATACAATGGTGATGCTACCCGGTGGCGATATGGCCCGCAATATGAACAGCAAAGACGGGTATGCTTTGCAACTGGCCGTAAAAAAAGGGTACAGGGTGGTAATTATTTCAGGCGGGGTTTCAGAGGCGGTAAGGCAAAGGTTTGAAAGGCTGGGCATAACGGATGTTTTTTTGGGTGTCCATAATAAAAAAGAAGTGCTGATTAAATATGTACAGGAGCACCAGTTGCAATGGCCTGAAATTATTTTTATGGGAGATGATATCCCCGATTATGTAGCAATGCAACTGGTTGGCCTGCCATGCTGCCCGGCAGATGCAGTACCGGAAATAAAACAAATTTCCCGGTATATTTCCGGCCTGGAAGGAGGAAAAGGTTGTGGCAGGGATGTAATAGAAAAAGTATTGAAATTAAATGGCCACTGGGACCTGGATACAACTGTAGCATCCAAATAAATTCATTCCGCTTTTAAAAGTGAATAGTAATTGGGTACAAACATTAATTTAGCAATTGAAACAACAGCATGAAATTATTATCCGCTTTTTTTCGATTAATCCGCTGGCCCAATCTTGTTTTTATTGCACTTACACAATTGCTTTTTTATTACTGTATTATACTACCCGTTCTTCCGCCAAATTATTACCAGCTTCAAAATAAATTCACTACACCGGTTTTTTCCCTCTTAATAGCGGCCTCTATATTTATTGCAGCCGCAGGCTATATCATCAATGATTATTTTGATATCAATATCGACATGGTAAACAAGCCGGGTAAAATGATTGTGCAAAAAATCATTAACCGACGCTGGGCCATTTTTTTACACCTTGCCATTACTTTTGTGGGCCTCCTGATAAGCTTGTATGTTTCGCTTAAAACAACCTTTATAATAATAACGGCTAATATTGTTTGTGCGTTACTGCTATGGGTATATTCCACCACCTTCAAAAAAAAATTATTATCAGGCAATATCATTATTTCAGCATTAACTGCCTGGACGGTAATGGCACTTTATTTTGCAGTTAATACCGTTTTTTTTGTGAACCCAAATCTTAATAACGGCATACATACTGCCATGCACAAGATTTATAAATATGCTGTACTGTATGCCGGGTTTGCATTTATCATTTCGCTTATAAGAGAAGTGGTAAAAGATATTGAAGATATGGAAGGGGATAGTAAGTACAATTGTAAAACGATGCCTATTGTTTGGGGGGTTCCGGCTGCAAAAGTTTTTGTAGGCGTATGGCTGGTAGTGCTTATTGGTGCATTGGCGGTGGTGCAGTTTTATGTATTGCAAATTGGCTGGTGGATCAGTTCTGTGTATGTTTTACTGCTGGTGATTTTGCCGCTTTTATTCATCCTCCGGGAGTTTTATACCGCACAGTCTCCGCCCCAATATCACCGCGTTAGTTCAATGATAAAGCTGGTAATGCTAACCGGTATTTTATCCATGTTGCTATTTAAAATGAAAACATAAATGGGCGTACTACTGTATTAATTTTTACAACCAGTTATACAATGAATGACTCCGCTACAAAAAAACAGGAAATAGTTTTAGCCTCCCAATCTCCCCGCCGCAGGCAGCTACTTGAATGGGCAGAAGTGCCTTTTGAAATTATTGTAAAGGAAACAGATGAATCGTATCCGCCGGATTTACCTGTGCAGGATATCGCCATACATATTGCCAGGAACAAGGCATTGGCCATACAACAAGGCAGTGATATTACCAAACCCATATTGGCAGCAGATACCATTGTTGTATTAGGCAACCGGGTTATCGGCAAGCCAAAAAACCGGGCCCATGCCATTCAAATACTCAATGATTTATCGGGTGAAAAGCACCTGGTGATTACTGGTGTTGTAATATTATTTAATGGTAAGGAAACCGCTTTTGCAGATACTACTGAAGTGGCATTTCACCCGCTCACCAATGAAGAGATTGAATTTTATATTGACAAGTATAAACCTTATGATAAAGCCGGTGCGTATGCCATACAGGAATGGATTGGCGTAGTGGGCATCAAATCTGTAAACGGCGATTTTTATAATGTAATGGGTTTACCGGTAAGCAGGGTAGTGAGGGAACTTCAAAAGTTGAATGAATAATGTGAAGTGTAACATTAGAAATAATCTTCTAAACTTAAATGCTAACTTAACTTTCCTGCTAACTTTATATCAGAGAAAATAATATTTTACTATTATGCTCTAAGAATTAAATCGTGAAAATTTTTTGTTTATTTTTTAAAATAAATGCAAGTGTATTATCTATAACACAATTAAAGATCCCCAATGGTATTCAGTACAAGAGGGCGATGCAACGATGCTGCTCATTGCTTCATAGCCTGGACATAAAAATTCATTCACTGCTTTGCCCTTTGCGGAGTATATTTAAACATGCTATGAAAATTGAAAAATATCCACTGAAAGCAGAAAGTTAGGCGAAAACAGCGTACACTCTAAAATTTGAAAGCTTGACAATTGTTAGTAGATTTGATAAATGAAGACATTAACGCTCCAGGTACCTGATAATTTAGATGAAAAAGAAGCTCAGACGCTCTTCGCAGCTAAATTATATGAAAAGGGTTCTTTATCATTAGGTCAAGCTGCAGAACTTGCGGGTTATTCCAAACGCACTTTCATGGAACTTCTTGCAAATTATGAAGTTTCAGTTTTTAATTATACAGAAACAGAATTAGATAAAGAAATTCTCAATGCACAAAGCTATCATCTCTGACACCAGTTGTTTAATCTTGTTAGACAAAATCGGAGAGCTTGAAATACTAAGTAAATTATTCGGAACAATAATTACTACAACTGAGGTGGCAAGTGAATTTGGACAGCTACTTCCTTCCTGGATTGAAATAAAGCAACCATCAGACAAAAATTATCAATCAATTATTGAAGCTTCTGTGGACAAAGGTGAAGCAAGTGCAATAGCTTTGGCAATAGAATTAGATGATTGCCTACTGATTATTGACGATCTTAAAGGAAGGAAATTTGCAAATCAACTTGGTCTTACAATTATTGGAACCATTGGGATAATTGTTGATGCGAAACTTGCTGGCATCATCACTTCTGTTAAACCTATATTAACTAAAATTAAGTTGACAAATTTCAGAATTACTGAACAGTTGGAAGCAGTGATTTTGAAAAGATCAGGTGAATAGCTTTCGCCCAACGAAAGTTAAAAACATTCCAGCTAACCCTTTAAATATTCCCATGACCGAACGCCTGCTTCAGTACATCTGGCAACTTCAGTATTACAACAAAAATGAACTGGCCACTTCCGAAGGGGAAACTTTATCCATTTTGCATGCAGGCAATATCAACACCAATCAGGGCCCCGATTTCTTGGATGCAAGGATTAAAGTAAATGCTACCACCTGGTCGGGCAGTATAGAGTTACATATAAAATCTTCTGACTGGAAAAATCACAAACATAGCAGCGACCCCAATTATAATAATGTAATACTGCATGTGGTGTGGATGGATGATACAGAATTAAATTTGCCTTTTCCTGTGCTGGAGCTACAACCGAAAGTTTCAAAGCTGTTGCTGGCCAGGTATGATGAACTGATGAATGCAAAATCATTTATACCCTGCGAAAAAATGATACACCAGGCACCACCCATTGTATGGATTGGCTGGAAGGAGCGGTTACTCATTGAAAGATTACAGAAAAAAGCGGGTAATATTTTTAGTAACCTCGCTCAAAATAACAATCACTGGGAAGAAACTTTCTGGTGGCTGATAGCCAGCAATTTTGGTGCAACGGTTAATAGTGATGCTTTTGAGAAAATAGCCCATTCGCTACCCCTTGGTATTTTGGCAAAGCATAAAAATCAATTGCACCAAACAGAAGCATTATTGTTTGGGCAGGCTGGTTTGCTGAATGGTGAATTTATAGAAGATTACCCCATCATGTTACAGAAGGAATACGTTTTTTATAAAAATAAATACCGGTTACAGTCAATACAAATACCGCTACATTTTTTAAGGATGCGGCCATCTAATTTCCCCACAATAAGGCTGGCGCAACTGGCTATGCTGGTGCACCAGAGTGTGCATTTATTTTCTATAATAAAAGAAACTGTTTTATTAAAGGATATAAGAAAACTGCTAAGCCTTACAGCAAATGATTACTGGCATTACCATTATACATTTGATGAGCCAACCGGCTTTAAAGAAAAAAAACTGGGAGGGCAAATGACAGACACCATCATTATCAATACCATTGTGCCCATCCTTTTTAGTTATGGGCTTCATCACAAAGAGCAGGTGTATAAAGACAGGGCCCTGCAATGGCTGGAAGAAATACGGGCTGAAAAAAATAGCGTTACCAATGGCTATAGCAGGTTAGGTATTGATAATAAAAATGCTTTTGATTCGCAGGCATTCATTCAATTAAAACATTTTTACTGCGATGAAAAGCGTTGCCTTGAATGTGCCATTGGAAATAAATTGCTGAGGCCGGGGATTAGTGAGGGTGAATAATGGATATGGGTTTTTTGGTTACGTGTTACGGGTTTTGATTGTTTTAGTTTTTAGGTTATTTTGATTACGTAAATAGATAGATATTTTGCATTAGAATCCGGTGAGCCACCTCCAAAGTGTGACTCACCAGATTTTTTTTGGCTAATGAAATTGCCCCAATATAGTTTGGGAAAAGATCCAAATAGGTATGACGTACAAGGGAGTGACACAACGATGCTTAATTGAAAAACAAATGCCTGTTCAACAAAAAATCCTTTACACGTAGGCGATATTTAAGATAACATCGGGGTGCAGGCTTTTTACTACAGGGCAATTATCGCCGGTACGCTGTAAAATAATTCTATCCTTTTCTTCCAGCACAAGAGATGGGGCAAATGTAACTTTAACATCTATTTTTGAAATGCGGCGGGGATTGTTTTCCATGTGTTTTTGAACATCAACAGATAAGCCTTTTAATTCAATATTCATATCCGTTGCCTTTATGGCCATGGTGGTTGCCATGCAGGTGGCCAGTGCAGTACACACCAAATCTGTGGGTGAAAACCTTTCGCCTTTTCCCCTGTTATCTGTTGGCGCATCCGTTTCTATTTGGGTGCCACTTTGCAAATGTGTAGCGTTGCATCTTAAATTACCTTCATAACGAATGGTTGCTGTCATTGTACTATTTTTGTATAAATTTACTGAAGTAAAAAGCTATTATGCGTAAAATATTTTTTATTTGCCTGGCGATAATTGCCACCTTACCTACCCTGGCCCAAAAAACTAAAAAAGAAAGAAGGGAAGAACGTAAACAAAGGGTAAACGAACTCATTAAGCAGGAAGAAGAAGGTGTGATTGCCTACCACAAACAAACCGTATTTGGCCTTAAATTAACGAATGATGGATATGGTGCTTTTTTAGAAATAGGCAGGGCCAAATCTATCAAAAAAGCCTTACTGTTTCAACTGGATATCAGCGAAAGAAAACATGTAAAAGAAGATAAACAATCTAATATAAACATACCTACCTCTCCATTTATTTTTGGTAAAATAAATTATTTCTACCCGGTAAAACTGGGCGTACAACAACAAATATTATTAGGCAACAAAATCAACCGCAATGGGGTAAGTGTTACCGGAAATATTGGTGGCGGACTTTCACTGGCTTTACTGCGTCCATATTACCTGGAAATATCTGATAACAGTTCAGGCACCCGTAAATATATCAGGTATGAAAGTGCTGACAGTTCGTTATTTGTAAATTCAGGCGATTTGGCCGCTGCACAGGTTTCAGGATCGGGATTAGGAAAAGGATGGGGCGATATGAAAATTACGCCGGGTGCCTATACAAAACTTGGCCTGCGTTTCGATTATGGTAAATTTAATGAAATGGTAAATGCAATTGAAGTAGGAGTAGGAGCAGAATTTTATACCAAAAAAATACCCCAGATAGCCTACACAAAATACAAGCAATTCTTTTTTAATGCCTACGTTTCAATTTTGTTTGGTAAACGTAAGTAACGGCAGGAAAAACAGCACTTAAAAATCTTAATTTTTTTCAATGATAGAATTACCGGTAATAAATGGAGTGGTTGAGCAAAACACTGCGGATACTATTCTTAAAAAACCAAACTGGCTGAGGGTAAAATTACCAATAGGCGAGGAGTACAAACATGTAAGAAACCTGGTAGATCAGCATAAACTACATACAATTTGTGAAAGCGGCAATTGCCCCAATATGGGCGAGTGCTGGGGCGAAGGCACCGCTACCTTTATGATTCTTGGCAATATCTGCACCCGTAGCTGCGGCTTTTGCGCCGTGGCAACCGGCAGGCCCGAGCCCGTAGATTGGGACGAACCACAACGTGTAGCCGAAGCCATTCATTTAATGAAAGTGAAACATGCAGTGGTTACTTCTGTTGACAGAGATGAAATAAAAGATGGCGGCAGCATCATCTGGTACAATACCATTAAGGCCATAAAAGCTTTAAACCCAACTACAACTTTAGAAACCCTCATCCCCGATTTTAAAGCAGAAGCTGAAAACATACAGCGCATCATTGATGCGGCGCCGGAAGTAGTATCGCATAATATCGAAACCGTAGAACGCCTCACAAAAGAAGTACGTATACAGGCAAAATACTGGCGCAGTATGGAAACCCTGCGAATTTTAAAACAAGGTGGCATGCGCACCAAAAGCGGCATCATGCTCGGCCTTGGCGAAACGATGGAGGAAGTAGTTGAAACTATGCAAAACCTCCGTGATAGTTATGTGGATGTGATTACTATTGGCCAATATTTACAGCCCAGTAAAAAGCATTTGCAGGTGCAGCGTTTTGTACATCCCGATGAGTTTAAGGCGTTAAGAGAAATTGGTTACAACATGGGATTTGATTATGTTGAAAGTGGCCCGCTGGTAAGGTCATCGTACCACAGCGAAAAGCATGTAATTGCAGGCTGGGGAAGAAGCAAATGGGAAGCCGAAAAAATTGCCTGATTATTTTTTGATAATATTTTTAAAAGCAACTGATTGAAACAGTTGCTTTTTTTATAGCTAATATTTTTTCAAATGTTCTTTATTATTAAAAAAATTTTTGTCCGGGCATTGAAGCCATGAGGAACATCGTTGCATCGCCCTCTTGTACCAAATACCAATGTGGAACTTTACCAACAATATATTTTGCAAACATTTTTACTTATTTGTTTTCAATCTTCACGGCCCTGTAATATTTATCTTGATAAAAAATACGCTTTAAATTCCTGCAGTTCTTTAATTTCTGTTTCAAAATATTTGTTGTAAAGCTTATCACCTACCTGCGATAGCAATGCTGATATACCTACATCAATTAACCGGATACCATTATCGGTAAGTAAGATATTATCGAATGGCTGGCCCGTAATATCCGAAGGCCGTCTGATGTCCCTGTGTACAAATCCTGCCTTGTGCAACTGCTCCATCTCATCAAAAAAAACATCAAACCATAAAGCTCTTTTTTCTATTTCGTGTGCCCTGTAATCTATCGGGTAAATTCTTTCCATTACAAGCATTTCTGCCAGGAGTGGTTCGTTATAATCAAGCCGCAAAAACTTACATACAACGCCGTTAATGGAGTTGGCAAATTTCATTTTTTCACCTTCAGAACCAATGTCGGAACGGGTATCCCCGGTAAATAATTTTGCCACTTCAGTTTCTGTAAGTGCAATCACCTTATTATTAGCACCTGAAGATAATAGCCTGGGGTATTTCATCTTTTAATTTATTTAAAGTAATCAGCTTTTGCTACCTGTAAATATTCGATATGCTGGTAAAAGAGGTTTTCCATTAAGCGGTAAATTCTATTGCAAAGAAACAATAGAATATTAATAATGCGCTTACTTACTTCAATACAATGTGGCTTATTTTACAATTGGATGGCCTTGAAAAATCTGCTACAACAAACAGCAACAATAAAAAAATTTTCTAAATCGCATTTCAATAGTATATTTGTCTACTAATTTTATGGACTTATACTATCACATGATCAATTCTCCTCAAATAATATGTATGGGCATGGCCCGCAGCCGAAAGCTTCGTTGTTGTAAGTAATATAAGTTTTGGCTAAATTTTTTGCAGACTTTTTTATCCATCATTTATTTTCAGTTCACAATGACGCATACATATCAACCAACGATCGAACAATTACTCCACCAGTCTGATAGACTAAGTATTTCCGCATTTTTACAATTATTAAGTGAAAAATTTCCCGGCCAGGTTACTTTTTCTACCAGCTTCAGTTTTGAAGACCAGGTAATTACCCACGAAATATTAAGTAATCAGCTACCTGTAAAAATCTTTACACTTGATACCGGGCGCATGTTTGCAGAAGCCTACTCGGTTTGGAGCAGTACCAACGCCATGTATCAAACCCATATAAAAGCTTATTATCCCAACCAGGATAAATTGCAGGATTTTGTAGCAGTCAGGGGCCCTAATTCTTTTTATGAATCGGTGGAAAATAGAAAGGCCTGCTGCTTTATCCGTAAAGTAGAGCCATTAAAAAGAGCACTTTCCGGCAATACAATCTGGGTAACCGGGCTAAGGGCCGAACATTCACCAGACCGCAAAGATTTACCCATATTAGAGTGGGACGAAAGCAACCAGGTTATAAAATACCATCCCATTTTACAATGGACCACCGAAGAAGTTAAAAGCTATATTCAAAAAAACCGGGTGCCCTATAATCCATTGCACGACAGGGGATTTGTAAGTATTGGTTGTGCCCCCTGTACAAGGGCAATACAACCCGGCGAAGATTTCAGGGCAGGTCGGTGGTGGTGGGAAGATGCTGATAAAAAAGAATGTGGGTTGCATGTACACACTGAAATAGAAACACTGGTATCAAAACCATAAAAAATTAATTGAAATAAATTATCATAATGGCAAATGAAATAATAGGCTCGGTGAATAACTTCCAGGAACAAGGTCCCGATTTTTTATCGGGAGGGGTCGGGGGGCCTCACCATTTAGATTACCTCGATCAGCTCGAATCTGAATCCATTCATATTTTCCGGGAAGTTGCCGGTCAGTTTGAAAGGCCGGCATTACTTTTTTCCGGTGGTAAAGATTCCATCGTGCTGGTACACCTTGCCCTCAAAGCATTTCGTCCGGGAAAATTTCCTTTCCCCCTGGTACATATCGATACCGGACATAATTTTCAGGAAGCACTCGATTTCAGGGATGAGCTGGCTGATTTAATTGGGGAAAAACTAGTGGTGAGAAAAGTGGAAGATACCATCAAAGAAAAAAATCTGACGGAGCAAAAAGGAAAGTTTGCCAGTCGCAATGCTTTGCAAACATTTACATTACTGGATACCATTGATGAATTTAAGTTTGATGCCTGCATTGGTGGTGCCCGTCGTGATGAAGAAAAAGCAAGGGCCAAAGAAAGGATTTTTTCTGTTAGGGATGAGTTTGGCCAATGGGACCCTAAACTGCAACGCCCCGAATTATGGAACACGTACAACGGCAGGATTCATAAAGGTGAAAATGTAAGGGTGTTCCCAATTAGTAACTGGACGGAGCTCGACATCTGGAATTATATCCGGAGAAATGAAATTAAACTTCCGTCAATTTATTTTGCCCACGACAGGGAAGTATTGGAATACGAAGGACAGTTAGTAGCAACTTCTGAATTTATTCAACTTGATCCGGGTGACAAAGTATCCGTAAAGAAAGTACGTTACCGTACAGTAGGCGATATGACCTGCACTGCAGCAGTAGAATCCGGCGCATCAAATATTGATGACATTATCAAAGAAATAATTGCCACCAAAACAAGTGAACGGGGCGAAACCCGGATTGATGATAAAGTAAGCGAAGCAGCAATGGAAGACAGGAAGAAAGGCGGGTATTTTTAGAATGGATAATTGATAATTAGTTAATTAATAATTTTTCTGAAGCATTTTAAAAAACTCAGAAGATTTTAAAAAGGATAAAATTTTTGTAAATAATCAGAATATCCTTTATCCTAACAACACGTAATTGAATGATATTTTTGTTTTGTTTAATAAAAAAATAATTAAGATAAGGTTTAATTTAAAACGCAATTAAAGTTGCCAAATGATATAAAGTACAAGAGGGTGATGCAACGATGATGACCATTGTTTCTAAGCCTGGGCAAAAAATCTTATTCTTTTTTTTATCTATTGCGCTTTAACACTAAACCGAAAACCTTAAACTCTAAACCTTAACATGGACATACTAAGATTTATAACAGCCGGAAGTGTGGATGATGGTAAAAGTACCCTCATCGGACGTTTGCTGTACGATAGCAAATCAATCATGATTGATCAGTTGGAAGCAATTGAAAAACAAAGCCGCAATAAGGAAGATGGAGAAATTGACCTGGCTTTATTAACTGATGGCTTACGTGCCGAAAGGGAGCAGGGCATTACCATTGATGTAGCGTATAAATATTTTTCTACGCCTAACCGTAAGTTTATCATTGCAGATGCACCCGGGCATACACAATACACCCGTAATATGGTTACCGGGGCATCCAACTCCGATCTCATCATTATTTTGGTAGATGCCCGCAATGGTGTATCAGAGCAAACAAGGCGGCATTCTATAATTGCATCTTTGCTCGACATGCCACATGTGGTAGTGGCCATCAAC
>JANMVB010000157.1:0-2637 GCA_031392305.1 Ferruginibacter sp. | reverse complement strand
GATCTTACGTATGCCTCCTTCCCGGTATTGGCCGGTCACTTTTTGAATGACGGTATTTTAACCGGTGAAAAGGTGATTGATAACCTGATGAACAATACACTTTCTGCAAGGCATGTGCTGGGTATTTATCCCGGCGACATTGGTACCAGTGCTGCGATGACAAGTAATACAGAAGAAAATGATTTTCCGGGAACAATCATTGTGGGCCTGGGAGAACCAGGCACTTTAACGGGCTACCTGCTTACCCAAACAGTAGAACAGGCGGTATCAAAATACCTGCTGGATATGAACAACCAACCCGACTCTGGAAAGGAGCTTGGTATATCAGCCCTGATAATAGGATGCGGATATGGCGGGCTTTCTATTGAAGGCTCAGTTAAGGCCATTATTGAAGGGGTCAACAATGCCAACAGTAAAATATCTGACCTGTACAAAAGTGCCATCAGGCTAATACAGCGCATTGAGTTTATTGAATTGTATGAAGACAGAGCCCTGAACTGTATGTATGCACTTAAAAAAATTGAGAGCAGGGAAAACCGTCAGTTCAATATCAGGATCGGCAATAAAAAATTAAAGGTATTATTTGGTTCCAGGAAAAGGCTGGCAATAGATGCTACTGAAAATTGGTGGCACCGGTTTACCATTAAATCAAAAAAGATAGCAGCCAATTCAAAAGAAATACCGGCACTGGTATTTGGTGTATCCACCGGGGGCGCAAGAGAAGAAGAAAAAGAATTATACAGCAGCACCACTTTGATCAATTTATTTATTGAGCAAATATCAACAGAAGATAGCTGGAGCCCGTGCTCTGCAAAAACATTGTTTGACCTGATGATACCAAATGGATTTAAGGAACGCCTGAAAAGAAAAGGGAGCATAAACTGGATACTTGAAAAAGAAACGGCTGCTTACCCCTGGGAATTGTTGCAGGATAATACTTCCAATGCGGAGCCGCTTTGTGTAAATGCCGGAATGATCCGGCAACTCTCTACTAAAGATTATCGAATAAACATTAAACGGGTTGCAGGTGACAGGGCCCTGATTATTGCTGACCCTGAACTGAATGGATTTGTAAGCCAGTTAGGTGGTGCAAAAAAAGAAGGTGAAATAGTAAGCCAGCTTTTACAGAGCAATAGTTTTGAGAGAAGGACGCTGATAAATAAATCAGCCGCAGAAATTGTGCAGGGGCTTTTTTGTGATGACTATAAAATTATACACCTGGCGGGCCACGGCTTTTTTAACCCGGATGAGCCGCAGCGGTCCGGAATGGTGATAGGCAATGAAATATTTTTAACTGCTTTTGATATTGAACAACTGAATACCGTGCCCGAGCTGGTGTTTATCAATTGCTGTCACTTAGGTAAAATTGATGCAACCCATGAAAAATATTACGCCAATAAATACAAGCTGGCTGCCAACCTGGGTACACAATTAATACAAATGGGTGTAAAGGCTGTAATAGCGGCTGGTTGGGCTGTAAACGATTCTGCGGCGCATGATTTTGCCAGCGAATTTTATACAAATATGTTTGCCGGTGCCAGCTTTGGCGATGCTGTAAAAGATGCAAGGGGCGTTGTATATAAAAAGTATAATAATCAAAATAATACCTGGGGGGCTTATCAATGCTATGGCGACCCGTTTTATAAATTAGAGAACCGAACTACTGCCAGGCCTGCCGGTGCCCGCCAGTATGTAATGGCAGAAGAAGTAATGATTGACCTGGAGAATTTGAGGAATGCCCTTGATGCAAAAAATTATACCAGCAAGGTTACGCTTGACATTATAAAAAATATAAAAGATGCTGTAAAGGCTGCCGACATTGATGATGCAGTGATTGCTGAAATAGAAGCGCTGATTTATTACGAACTGGGCGAATACACTTTATCTGTAGAAGCGTTTGATGAATTGAGAAACGTGGAGAATGCAAAATTCTCTGTTTCATCGCTGGAAAAATATTGCAATGCCCGCTGCAAAAAATATGTTGAAGATTGCAAATCGGAGAAGGATGCACCGGAACTGATAAATAAAATGCGGAGCATTATTGGCGAGCTGGAAGCACTGTCGGCAATAAAGAAAACGGCTGAACGCACCAACCTGATGGGCAGTGCTTACAAACGAATTGGATTTCTTTCAATAAAACCTGCTGATAAATTAAAGGCATACAATGATGCTGCTGCAGCTTACAGTCAAGCATTTGAAAACAATGGCGACAGGTATGCTTTTAAAAATATGGTATTGATGCAGTGTGTATATGATTATGGAGTTAGCGGCACTGGTAAAACAGTGATGCATGATATCAAGGCAAAAAAGGCAATTATAGATACGCTGCTGGAGCAAAAGAAATCGTTGAACCCGCAATACAGAAATTTAGATTACTGGGAATTTATTGAAGAAGCCTGCATTGATTTTTTATTGCTGATGCTGGATAAGAAGGAAGGAAAAAATGATGATAACTGGAAAGCATTGGAAAAGAAATATAAACGCATCTGGAAAAAAGCAGGATCGAAAGGAAAGACAAAGGCGGAGATTGAAAACTTTGATATTGTTGAAAATGCGTTGAGTATCAGCAAAGATAAACATGCGGAATTCTTAAAAAATAAAGTGAGTGAACTGAGGGATAACCTTAAAAAATTTATA
>JANMVB010000108.1:0-3448 GCA_031392305.1 Ferruginibacter sp. | reverse complement strand
ATACCACATGAGTGTGATTGATGAACTGTACGATAACAGGGAAGTATCCGAACTGAGTTTTGCATTGGATGAAAAATTTGAAAAGCTCCGGGAGTTTAAACAAATACCTGAAATTGAAGCGCCTTCAAATTTGCAGGCTATACTAAGGCCCTACCAAACAGCCGGTTATCAATGGCTGAGTTACCTCAATGATGTTGGCTGGGGTGGCATACTTGCAGATGATATGGGACTGGGTAAAACTGTGCAGGCGCTTACCATGTTACAGCACTACAAGAGCACCACCGGTGCATTAAAAGCCATTGTTGTTTGCCCAACTACCCTCATTTACAATTGGGAAAATGAGATCAGAAAATTTACCCCGGCACTTAACTGGCAAATACACCATGGAAGCATGCGCACCAGGAACGTAGAAGAATTACAAAAAGCAAATATCATCATAACCACCTATGGCACATTGCGCAGCGATATACAGGTATTGATGAAAATATTATTTGATTATGTGGTGCTTGATGAAAGCCAGGCGATAAAAAATCCGGCTTCGAAAGTTACAAAAGCGGCCTGCCTGCTTACGGCAAAAAACAGGCTTTGTATGAGCGGAACGCCTTTGCAAAACAACACTTTCGACATTTTTGCCCAAATGAATTTCCTTAACCCGGGCTTGCTGGGTAGCATGGATTTTTTCCGCAACGAATTTGCCACACCCATTGATAAGTTTGGCGAGCAGGAGCAAAAAGACCATCTCCGCAAACTACTGTATCCTTTTATTTTACGCCGTACCAAGGAGCAGGTGGCAAAAGACCTTCCCGAAAAAACAGAAACAATCCTGTTTTGCGAAATGGAAAAAGAGCAACGTAAAATTTATGACGCCTATCGCAATAGTTATCGTGATAAAATTATGGGTGTAATTGATGAGCAGGGTATCGATAAATCGCAGCTAACTATCTTGCAGGGCCTGATGAAACTCAGGCAAATATGTGATAGTCCGGCTATTTTGAATGAAGAGGATAAATATCCGAACCATTCTATCAAACTGGATGAGCTTACCCGGGAGATAACAGAAAATATAGGAGAGCACAAGGCGTTGATATTCTCCCAGTTTTTGGGTATGCTTGCATTAATAAAAGAAAAACTAAAAGAGCAGGCTATTCCTTTTGAGTATTTTGATGGCAGCACAAGTATAAATGATCGCCAAAAGGCAATTGAAAATTTTCAAAACAATGATGAATGCAGGGTATTCCTGATTTCATTAAAAGCGGGTGGTGTCGGTTTAAACCTTACTGCTGCAGATTATGTATATATCGTTGACCCGTGGTGGAACCCGGCCGTAGAGCAACAAGCCATTGACCGTACACATCGTATCGGGCAAACAAAGAATATTTTTGCCTACCGTATGATCTGCATTGATACTATCGAAGATAAAATCCTGCAATTACAGGAACGAAAGCGCAAGCTGGCCAGCGAGCTGATTTCTGATGACATTAATTTTGTAAAAGCATTAAGCAAGTCAGATGTAGAGTACTTGTTTAGTTAGCTTGGTTTGCTGCTTAAAATTAATTAAGAAGCAATAAAATCTTTTAACCGGCGAAATTCCCTTTTATCTGTTGAAACAAATAAAGCACAGCAAATTTCATTTACAAATTTGGTGAATCCGGCAAGCAGTGTTGAAGTAGGGTTTTTGGTATTCATATAATTGGATTTAGAATATAAAGGTATCCATTCAAAGAATTCAAGTCAATAGGGTTTTTTCTGAATTTTCGCCGCAGTATTTTCCGAAGAGATTGAGTTTTTTTACTGGAGTTTTATTGCTTTGTCCGTTGAAAGTTAGCCGAAACCATACAACAAGAGGAGCGGGCCTGGCAAAAAAGAGATTTTCAGCTTTACAAAATTTATAGCATTCAGGTTAGCTTATACGCAGTAATTCTTAATATTTCAGTAATCATTTGCAGGCAATTATGCAATTGTTCAGCTTTTTGCCCAAGTAGTCGCACAACCAAGCCAGTAACCGGGAGTTCACTGATTCCAAATGCTATCTCCCCTTCATTTGCCAACAGTTCGCTGATATCTTTTCTCAATTCCTTCACCGATAATTTTTCGCAGAAGTATATTAAACTGGCTTGGTGGGTGAAACCCTCCAACTGGCCAATTGCATGTAAGTTTATTGTGGCTGGTTCAATTAGCAAATTTTCTTTTACAACCAATTTATTATTGATAAACACTTCTGTAAGGTTGTGGTATTTCGAAAAAGAAAAAACCTCCCCATTTAGTTTTCGGCCGCAGGTAAGTATTTCTCCAAAGATGAGCGTGCAGCCATCCGACAAATAAAATTTATTAGTGCCGGTATAAACTGAATTTTTATGGGGTACAGTGGGATGAGGCAAAAAACAAAAAGAACATCCTTTTGCCATTTGTACATCTAAAGATTGTGTTGCACTTTGCTTCATATTAAAAAGGCGTTGGTAAGATTGTGTTTGCAGCCGCACACAACTTCCTGCTGGCAAATCAATTTTTAACTGGTACTCATCACCATCTAAAATACCAGGAGATGAGCTCATCAGCATCAATTGTAATTCCTTTGATTTTTTATCTTCAGTAATATTAGCCACCTTAAATGGTGTGGTGCAATACACATCCTTTAAAAAGGTAATGCCGGCATTTACAGCCACTTGTATTTGAACGGTTGATATCATCGGCAAAGATCAGGTTCATCAACACTTTCCAGTAAAGCATACTTTTTTATCCAGCCCTGTACACTTTCCAATCCTTCAAGGCTCATTAGATTGGTAAATATAAAAGGAGTTCCTTTTCGCATTTTACGGGCATCCCTTTCCATCACACCTAAATCTGCATGTACATAAGGTGCAAGGTCAATTTTATTAATCACCAGCAGGTCGCTCCTGGTGATACCAGGCCCTCCTTTACGTGGAATTTTATCACCTTCCGCTACATCAATCACAAAAATGGTAACGTCTGCAAGGTCCGGACTAAAAGTTGCTGATAAATTGTCGCCACCACTTTCAATAAAAATAATTTGTACCTCCGGAAAGCGGTCGGCCATTTCCTCCACAGCTTCCAGGTTCATACTGGCATCTTCACGAATGGCGGTATGCGGACAACCACCTGTTTCCACGCCAATAATCCTTTCCGCAGGCAGTAAACTATTCTGTGTTAAAAACTCAGCATCCTCTTTTGTATAAATATCATTGGTAATTACCGCCAGGCTGTAATCCTTACTCATAAGGCGGCTCAGCCTTTCGATGAGGGCAGTTTTACCAGAGCCAACCGGCCCGGCAATACCAATTTTTATATAATTTCTTTCCATCACCTGTTTTTTTTTAATTATTTGACCATCATTAATTCTTAGTTCAGCATCGTTGTGTCACTCCCTTGTACCGCATACCTAAGTGGAGCCTTACCTGCCTGATAACAAACAATTCCCTTACTACAAAAT
>JANMVB010000070.1:0-1757 GCA_031392305.1 Ferruginibacter sp. | reverse complement strand
CAGCAAAACAAAAGGGCACCGGCATTGGGCTTGCACTATCCCGTTCACTGGTGCAACTGCACAAAGGAGTGCTTGATATTAAACAACCTGAAAATTCACTGAATGTTTTTTATCTTACTATGCCGGTAAACCAGGAAGAATAATTACAGTCTTTTGCTTAACCTGTAAATTTAACCGGAATAAAATATCGATATATGAAACCTGTTATATTGCTGGTAGATGATAACGAAGAGATACTTGAATTTATAGAAAATGAATTGAATGAAAAGTACACCGTTATCAAGGCGCTAAACGGCCAGGAAGCATTGGACATACTCAAACAGGAAGTGATCCAGTTGGTAATCTCCGATATAATGATGCCGGTGATGGATGGCTTTGAATTGTGTAAAATAATTAAAACCAATTTTGAATACAGCCATATTCCTGTGATACTGCTCACAGCAAAAAATACCTTGCAATCAAAAATAGAAGGACTGGAAACCGGAGCCGATGCCTACATTGAAAAACCATTTTCGCCTGAGTACCTGCGGGTACAAATTGCAAACCTGCTGTCGAACCGGGCCAAGATTAAAGAATATTTTGTAAGCTCACCGCTGGTGCATATTAAAAGCATGGCGCATACAAAAACGGATGAACTTTTTTTAGAACAGTTGAACGATGCCATTATCAATAACCTCGAAGACCCGGAGCTGGATGTAGAAAAGCTGGCCAAATTGGTAAACATGAGTAAGCCAACTTTATATAGAAAAATCAAATCTATTTCTGACCTAACACCTAATGAACTAATTAATATTGCCCGGTTAAAAAAAGCAGCAGAATTATTGCTTGAAGGCAATTATAAAATTTACGAAGTTGCTGACATGACAGGTTACAGTTCTCAAACCATCTTCGGAAAAAATTTTTTAAAACAATTCGGGATGACACCCAGTGATTATCTTGCCACAAAGCATGAAGAAAATTAATACCATTCAAAATTCATTTGCAAATTTTGATTACAAGATTTAAGGCAAAGTTGATAATCTAAAACGATTAATTTATAACCTTCGCAACCTTTCAATAATTTGCTTATTATTTTTTGTCCGGGCATTAGAACATACATTAAGCTTCATTGGCGTCGCACTCTTGTACGTTAAATCTATGGGGAACTTTTCCCGCATTATTTGTCTAAAAAATCATTCTGTTTGCTTCACTGTGATATAAACTTCATTGCAAAATAATTATAGCAAATACTTATCATCCAAATACAGTCTTGATCAATTGCATTCACGCTAAATTGTTATTTACGAACATGCTGACTGGGCACAAAATTCAAAAATGAATTAAAATCTGCATTGTATTTTTTTGTATCCAGCTTGTAATAAAAGGCTCCCTTCTTTGAATTGAGTTTATCCTTTTCTTTCAACTTCATCAGTAAATTAGTTGATAATAATTTGCGGGTAAAATTGCCCTTATCAAAATCAACATTGTAAATACAGGTATATAGGTTTTGCAATTGAGGCAGCGTAAATTTTGCCGGCAGCAATTCAAATAATAATGGATGCAATGCAGCTTTATACCGTAGTTTTTCTTTAGCCAGTTCTACCATCCGGTTGTGATCAAAAATAAGGTTGGGCAATTGATTAATCGAAAGCCAGGCAGGATGGTAATCGTCGTTCATTTGCATTTTATATTTCTGAATATCAATCAGGGCGAAGTAGGCGATTGAAACCGTTCGTTCAACAGTATCACGGTCTGTTTCTGAAAAAGCATGCAGTTGT
>JANMVB010000058.1:0-22951 GCA_031392305.1 Ferruginibacter sp. | reverse complement strand
AAATCCCGGTAACTATCGGGACTATAAACTACCAACCAGAAACCGAAAATATGGAAGTACATCACCATGCCCACAACCCGGCAGCACCGCATCATAAAAAAAACTGGAAAAGTTATTTCTGGGAATTTCTAATGTTATTCCTGGCTGTGTTCTGCGGATTTTTGGCAGAGTATCAACTGGAGCATGTAATAGAACACCAAAGGGAAAAACAATACATCCAATCATTAGTTGCTGACCTTAAAAGCGATCAGGAAGTTATAGCGCAACATGTTATCCATGTAAAAAGCGGCATTTCCATGATGGACAGTATGATAACTATCTTAAATACCCCTTTGCAAATTGCTAACCACACGGGAGAATTGTATTTTTTAGCAAGACTTGCACCAAGGTTAAAACCATTATCAAACAATAATAGAACTTTTGAACAATTAAAAAATTCGGGCAATTTCAGGCTAATCAGAAATATAAACACTTCTAATAAAATTATGACCTATTATGAAAAGTTTCCCCTTACTCGTTTACTTGAATCTATCAACGAAACTGAATTTACAGAATATAAAAAAGTAGTGTCTAAACTTTTCAACCCTGCTATACTTTTAAAAATGGAGGGAATAAATGGCGAAATACAAAGAATTAGCGATAATCCATTATTACGTTCTACAGATAATGAGTTATTACAGGAATTAGCTATTTTTTCCATTTATATACGTGGTACAAAATTAGGAGTTCAGAAAAATGATGAAGAATTGAAAATAGCAGGTGCAGAACTAATGGAATATTTACAAACAGAATATCACTTGAAATAAAAATACATTGCCATGCAACAAACATTAAACCTCACTCAAAAAAGAATTGACTCCATCGATGTCCTCCGGGGTATCGTAATGGTCATCATGGCACTGGACCATGTACGGGATTTTTTTCACATAAATGCAAATACCGACGACCCGTTGAATTTAGCCACCACCACACCTGTATTATTTTTTACAAGATGGATAACACATTTTTGTGCCCCGGTGTTTGTTTTTCTTTCAGGCACTTCTATTTATTTACAAAGCCTGCGCAAAACTAAAAAAGAGTTAAGTGCCTTTTTAATTAAAAGAGGTTTGTGGTTAATTGTTGCCGAAGTGAGCATTATTTCATTGGGAATGACCTTTAATCCATTTTTTAATTTCATTTTATTGCAGGTTATCTGGGCCATCGGTATCAGCATGATCATACTGGCATTCCTCATCCACCTGCCTTTTAATTTTATTTTAGCAGCAGGGTTAATAATAGTGCTGGGGCATAATTTACTGGATATTCCCGAATCGGCTCCGGGCTTTAAAGCGGGTTTTTTGTGGGACCTGTTGCATAGTGGCAGGTTTGCGGTTTATCCTTATGCGCCAAACCGTGTTATTGCAATATTGTATCCATTTGTTCCATGGCTGGGCCTGATGTTGCTGGGCTATTGCGCCGGCATTTTCTATACCCAAAAATATACAGCACAGCAGCGCAAAAAAATATTGGCCCGTTTAGGTGCAGGAATAATTTTATTTTTTATTGCAGTACGTTTCATCAATGTGTATGGCGATCCTTTTGCATGGAGTACACAACAAAATGGCCTGTCCACTTTTTTTTCTTTTATTAAAATACACAAATACCCGCCTTCTTTATTCTACATGTGTGCCACCATTGGCCCGGCACTGTTGTTTTTAGCCTTTACAGAAAAAGTAAAAAATGGTTTTACCAATGTAATGCGTACTTATGGCCGCACGGCATTTTTCTACTACATCATTCACTGGTACGTAGTGCATACTATCTGTATGATTTGCTTTTTTGCAAGAGGGCATTCCATGCAGGATGCTATTAACTCCATGCAGAATTTACCCTTTATGTTTATGATACCCGGCGAAGGATACAGCCTTGCTGTTGTTTATCTTGTTTGGTTTGCAGTGGTGGCATCATTATATCCTTTATGTAAATGGTACGATACTTATAAAATGAACCATAAAGAAAAATGGTGGCTGAGTTATTTGTAAAAAGCAACCCCTGATTTAATTTAAGCAAAACAACCAATCTGTAAATAATTATTAAATATTTAAAAAAAGTAAAAATGAAAATAGTCTTTATTATTTTTTTATCGTTGTTAATTGGCAATAATTGCAGCGCTCAAAAAAGTGCCACTGCCAAAACAATTGAAATATTAAAAAACGAATCTGCAGTAAATATTCAATCGGGGTATGATGCTTATAAAAAAATTGCATTAACCATTTGGGACTATGCAGAAGTTGGATATAAAGAAATTAAAAGTTCGGCACTGTTACAAAATACTTTAAAAGATAATGGCTTTACAGTGCAGGCAGGCGTTGCCGGTATGCCCACTGCATTTGTGGCCAGTTACGGCAGCGGCACCCCCGTTATTGGTATTTTGGCAGAGTATGATGCATTGCCGGGATTATCGCAGGATAATTCTGCAGTTAAAACTTCTGTTGCCAACAAAACCAGTGCACATGCCTGCGGCCACCATTTATTTGGTACAGGTTCTGTTGCTGCCGGTATAGCCATTAAAAAATTATTAGAAGAAGGAAAAATAAAAGGCACCATTAAAGTATTTGGTTGCCCTGCCGAAGAAGGTGGCAGCGGAAAAGTATATATGGTTCGGGAAGGATTGTTCAATAATGTGGATGTGGTACTCCACTGGCATCCCGACGATAATAATTCGGTAACTTATTCCAGTGCTTTGGCAAACAAATCGGCCAAGTTCAGGTTTTATGGCATTGCTTCACATGCCGCCGGTTCACCTGAGCAGGGGCGGTCTGCTTTAGATGCAGTAGAAGGAATGGATTATATGGTAAACATGATGAGGGAACATATTCCACAGGAAACCCGTATTCATTATGTAATTACCAATGGCGGCAAAGCACCCAATGTGGTGCCGGAATTTGCAGAAGTATATTATTACGTAAGACATCCGGAAAGAGCATTTGCAGTAAGCATTTTCGACAGGGTGGCAAAAGCTGCCGAAGGCGCTGCACTGGGTACCGAAACAAAAATGGACTACGAAATTATTGGCGGCACACACGACCTGCTCATCAATAAAACACTTGCCGCCGCCATGCAGACCAATTTGCAAAAAGTGGGTGGCGTAATATATACCGCAGAAGAAATGGCGTATGCTAAAAAAATTCAATCCACTTTAATAAATAAAGCTGTTGCAATAGATTCGGCCGCTGTGGTTAAAGCATTGCATATAGAAAAAAACCAGGGCTCCACCGATGTGGGAGATGTAAGTTATGCGGTACCAACCGTAGGTTTATCTGCAGCCACCTGGGTACCCGGCACCACAGGGCATAGCTGGCAGGCTGTTGCCTGCGGCGGCACCGATATTGGTATTAAAGGAATGATGGTGGCCGCAAAAACAATAAGCTTTACTGCTATTGATTTGTTTTTAAATCCTGCATTGATTACAAAAGCAAAAGAAGAATTAATTATTTCAAAAGGCGATTATCAATACAAGGCATTATTAGGCGATAGAAAGCCGGCATTAAATTACAGGGATTAATTAAAATATAAACTACACTGTTTAAGTGTGCAGGTAATAGCTTTTGCAATTAATACTGAAAGGGATAATGCTTTTAAGCAAAAAATAATATGGAAGAAAATAAAAACATAGAACCAGAACAACCACCAGAAAATATTCCGGCAACCAATGAGCAACAGTTGAACACCCCTTCAACTGATGAACCTATTTTACCTGCTGCTGAAACATCAGAAATCATAAATCATACATCAGACATAAAAGAAATGGAAGTACATCATCATGCACATCACGAAGGAAAGAAAAACTGGAAATCGTATTTCTGGGAATTTTTAATGTTATTTCTTGCTGTGTTTTGTGGGTTTTTGGCAGAGTACCAGTTAGAGCATAAGATAGAAAAAGACAGGGCAAAAGAATTAGCGAAAAGTTTTTATCAGGAACTTAAAAACGATTCTATAACTGCCGGAGTGAAAGTTCAAAATAGATTAAAACAAGAAGCGGCATTAAGATATATGATTAAATTTTTTAGGGACAGCAGCCTTACCAATGTTCCAAAAGAGTTTGCCGTCAATTTTGAATACGGAATAAGTTTTCTTTCACCTTCTCAATTTGAACCCCGTACAATAATGCTGGAGCAACTAAGAAATTCGGGTTCATTACGATATTTTAAAAATGAAGAATTTCAAAACCTGACAGGGGATTTAACTGTTGCAATAAAGAATATTTATCACAGGCAGGAAATAGAAGGCGACAACAGGTTTCAATATGTAAACCCCATAGTTATTAAACATTATGATTATGAATTTGATGATGAAATGAAAAAGGATGGTAAAAATATTTTTGAAGGTGTTGTGAACTATGAAAAAAGTAATACAATCATTCCATTCCTCCTAAATAACCTAGATAAAATTGACAGGAAAAATATCATAGGTATCTTATCATTTTATAATGGAAATGTTGTTGGCGCTACCCGTCAGATTCACATACAGAAATATATTGAAATCAATACAAAATTGCTGGAGCTATTGCGGAAAGAGTATCATTTAAAATAAATTATTACAGCGTAAATACTATAACATGAAAATTATATTCTTCGTTGCATTACTGTTGATGCAGCAATCGGTTAGCTACGCACAAAAATACCGTGCAAGGGATATTGGTATTCCTTTTAACGGCACTCCAGGAAAGTTTAATGCCATCACCGATGTAAAAGGTGTTGAAGTGGGTTACAGCACCATCATCTCCGGAACGGGAAAAAACATAAGAGGTAAAGGCCCTGTGCGTACAGGCGTTACAGCTATTTTACCAAGAGGCCGGAATAACAATCCTGTTTATGGTAACTGGTATTCTTTAAATGGCAATGGTGAAATGACCGGCACTACGTGGATAACAGAGTCTGGTTTTTTGGAAGGCCCCATCATGATAACCAATACCAACAGTGTAGGTGTGGTAAGAGATGCTGTATTGAAATGGTTTGTAAAAACGGGCTGGTACAAAGAAGATTTTTGGTACACCTATCCTGTTGTTGCAGAAACTTATGATGGTTTTTTAAATGACATTTATGGTTTTCATGTAAAAGAAAACAATGCGTTTGAGGCTTTAGACAGTGCAAAGAGCGGTTTTATAAAAGAAGGAAATATAGGCGGTGGCACAGGTATGAGGTGTTTAGGATTTAAAGGTGGCAGCGGTACTTCATCAAGAGTAATAAAAGTAAAAGACTCCACTTACACACTCGGTGTGTTTGTGCAATCCAATTTCGGCAGAAAAAGAAATCTCCTGATTGCCGGCGTTCCTGTTGGAAAAGAATTGATTGACACTTTAAACAATGAACTAAAAGCACCCCCATCTTACAGACAGGAAGGTGATGGTTCTATTATAGTTGTAGTAGCTACTGATGCCCCTTTGCTTCCGCATCAGTTAAAAAGAATTGTTCAAAGAGTGTCGCTGGGTATAGGAGCAGTGGGTGGACAAGGCACGAATGGTTCCGGCGATATTTTTATTGCATTCTCCACTGCTAACTCAACTGCTTTTCAACGGGCAGATTTTACAAAGGTTGATGTATTGCCCAACGATGAAATCAATCCATTGTTTGAAGCAACCATACAGGCAACAGAAGAAGCGATCATCAATGCGATGGTAGCTGCAGAAACAATGGAAGGAATAAATGGAAATAAATCTTATGCACTGCCGCATAAATTAGTGATGGATATTTTAAAAAAATATAACCGGGTAAAATAAATTATTACTGATGAAAAAAATAATAATCCTCATTTGTTTTATTGCATGTATACAGGGTGCATTTGCTCAAAATAATAATCCTGACAGTTTGAAAACTGCCTTAGCAAGTTTCACCAATCCTTTGGAGCGTTTCAGTGCTACCATCAACTATTTAGAAACCATTGATGCAAACTCAACCAACTATATTGACTCTGCTATTTGTATTGATTTGCTAAAAATAGCGCAGCAATTGAAAAATGATTCGCTGCTTGCAACGAGTTATAACTGGATTGGATATTATTTTTCTCAAAGCAAAGGAGATAATACCACTGCACTTGAATACTATTTTAAAGCATTGCCTCTGGCTGAAAAATTTACTGATAAGCGAAGAATAAGTTCACTTTATTTTGATATTGGAAGTATTTATTTCTCACTTAAAAATATGGACGCCTTTTTAAGTTTCTCAAAAAAAGGTGGAGAAAATCTTCCTAATAAATCGTCGTCTAAGTATGAGTATATGCTGGTGCAGTATCAAAGAAGTATGGGTATTGCTTATATGGAGAAAAATCAATTAGACTCTGCTTTGGTATATGCACAGGCTGCCGTGCAAACTAGCGACAGGTTACAACTCAGTACGTTTCAATTACAGGCATTACATTTACTGGCAGCTGTAAATGCAAAAATGAACGAGAATGAACTGGCCGATGTATATTTTAACAAAGCCATGGTACTATCCGATTCAGTAAAAAATGAAATAAGAAAGATGGCTTTTTACCAAAGGTATATTCCGTTTCTTATAAAGAATAACAGGATGGAGGAAGCCAAAGTGCAAACTGAAAAATTGTGGATGCTCTCGGGAAAAATTAAAAATTTAAACTTTAATTTAGTTGCAGCCAGTTTAAAAAAAGAATTGTTTGATAACCTGAACAATACAGACAGTGCTTACTATTATTCAAAAATTGAATCTGTTATAAGAGAATTGATTTTTAATCAGAATAATCAAAATGTTATACAAGCTTTGGCTTTTAAAGAACAGCTTCGTAGTATAGAAGAACAATCGAAAAAAACAGAGGAGGCGCAACAACGTAAACAAAATATTCAATACGCTTTAATTGCCATCGGTATTATTATTTTACTCACACTTTATTTATTACTCAGCCGCAGTTTTATTACCAACACAAAACTGATAGAATTTTTTGGTGTAATTGCTTTGTTGATTGTGTTTGAATTTCTCAATTTATTGCTGCACCCTTTTTTAGAAAGAATAACACATCATAGCCCTGTGTTAATGTTGCTGGCGTTGGTTTGTATTGCGGCATTGCTTGTACCACTGCATCACAAAGTAGAAAAATGGGCTACGGCTAAGTTGGTGGAGAAAAATAAAAAGATTCGATTGGCAAGTGCTAAGAAAACAATTGAGGAATTGGAGAAAGGGTGATAATTTTTATCTTGATTAGTTCCAGATATGTAATTTTTTTACAAAAATGGAATTGGACAAATACGGAATTGGATTCCGGATTTGTCCAAAATAATTATATCTTTAAGCTATGATAAATCGTACAGCAGCAATAAGACTAACCAAGCTGGCTAATAGCTTTAGAAGTGTAGCAGTAGTAGGCCCAAGGCAAAGCGGCAAAACTACTCTTTGTAAAACTGTTTTCCCCAACAAGCCATATATCTCTTTAGAAAACCCCGATATATTAGAATATGCAAAAACAGACCCGAGAGGTTTTTTAGGGCAATATAAAAACGGGGCGATACTGGATGAAATACAAAGAGCTCCACATTTATTTTCTTACCTGCAACAAATATTAGATGAAACAAAAAAGAAAGGATTGTTTATTCTTACTGGCTCTAATAATTTTTTATTGCAAGAAAATATTTCGCAATCATTGGCTGGTAGAATTGCCTATGTGCAGTTGCTGCCATTATCCTTACAAGAATTAAAAGAAAGCAAAAAAATAAAGGCAGATTATAGCTGGCATATTTTACATGGCGGCTATCCCGAAGTAATTACTAAAAAAATAACCGCTGCCGATTGGTTTGCAGGTTATATAAATACCTATGTAGAAAGAGATGTACGACAATTAAAAAACATCAGCAACCTATCGCAGTTTACAAAACTATTAAAGTTATGTGCTGGCAGAACTGGGCAAATATTAAACCTCACTTCGCTATCAAACGATTGTGGTATTGATCAAAAAACCGTAGCAGCCTGGTTAAGTGTTTTGCAAAGCAGTTATATTATTTATTTGCTAAAGCCTTATCATGGCAATTTTAATAAACGGATTATTAAAACACCCAAGCTTTATTTTTATGATACAGGTGTTGCCTGTTCTTTATTAGGCATAAACAATGCAAAACAAATTACCACCCATGCCGCCAAAGGAGGGCTGTTTGAAAACATGATTGTAAGCGAATTATTGAAAGAAAGATTTAATGCCGGCATGGCAGATAATTTATATTACTGGAGAGATAAAACAGGTAATGAAGTAGATATTGTGTTGGGCAATGCCGGAAAATTAACTGCCATGGAATTAAAGGCCGGGGAAACGATATCACAGGATTTTTTTAAAGGCATTGAATATTTTGCAGCTTTAAATAAAAAGCCCATTCAAAAAATATTGGTTTATGGTGGAAAGGAAGAACAGAAAAGAAGTAACGGCATTATTGTAAAACCCTGGAATAAATTAACTGAATTATGAAATCGAAGATTCACAAACTCAAAAAATAAAATAATAATATGGTTTGTAAAAGAATAATAATCCTCTTTTGTTTTGTTGCAGGTATGCAAACAGTATTTGCGCAAGCCGACAGGATTGACACCAAGCTTCAAGCAATTCTATCTGAAAAAAATGATGAAGCGAAGATGGATAGCCTCTATAACTACTTTTATTTAATTTCCAATACAGACCCTGCCCTTACGCAAACCATTACCAAAAAATTATTAACCATTTCTGAAGTAAGAAATGACAAGCTTGCTGAAACTTATGCTATATCACAGTTAAGTATAATAAATTATGTACTGGGGAATAAAGCTAAATCTTTAGAGTTTGCATTGAAAGCCCTGAAAATGGCCGAGCCTTTAAATAATGCTACCTTAATGGCTATTGTGTATAACAGGCTTGCACTTGCCTATGGAGCAGTAGATAAAGAAAAAGAAATAGAGGTGTTTAAGCAAGGCTTAGCACTACATCCTAAAGCAAAACAATCTACTATTTTCGTAACCCTTGCTTTCAATATTGGCGATAGGTATATAACGCAAAATAAGTTAGATTCTGCAATGGTCTATTTGCAATTGGGGGAAAGATTAAACCTGCAATTAGTATCGAATAAAGCAAATCCTATAAATCTTTTGCAGCTTGCCCGGTTGTACAGTAAAATGAATAATACAGTATTGGCAAATACTTATTTTGCTATAGGATTAGATGCAGCCAAAGCTGATAACACCGCAAGATTAAAATATTTCGCCAATAATAGTTTATCAGAACATTTTTACACTTTAAACAACCAGGACTCTGCTGTTTTTTATGCACAAAATGCCATTGATATTGTAAAGAACACAGCATTTTCCCGATTGGTTAAAGACCCTGCCAAATTTTTAATGACTCATTACAGTGGTAAGGATGAACACCTTGCTTTGCAATATGCCAAACTATACATAAGTGTTAGTGACAGTATGGCCAATGCAAATAAAGAACTGGAATCGTATTCGTTGTTATTTGATGAAGAATTACGACAAAGGGAATTGAAAGAACAGTTAGTTGCAAAACAGCAGGAAAGAAAACAAAACATTCAATACGCATTAATAGCCCTTGGCATTGTGAGCTTCATTATTTTATTTCTAGCACTCAGCCGCCGCCATATCACCAATGCAAAACTGATTCAGTTTCTCGGAGTAGTTGCATTATTGTTGGTATTTGAGTTTTTAAATTTATTACTCCATCCATTTTTAGAACGCAGTACCCATCATTCTCCGGTGCTTATGTTGCTTGCATTGGTTTGTATTGCAGCATTACTGGTTCCATTGCATCATAAGCTAGAAAAATGGGCTACGCATAAATTGGTGGAGAAGAATAAACAGATACGATTGGCAAGTGCTAAAAAGACGATTGAGCAGTTGGAGAAAGAAGCATAACTATTATGTATAAAGTGCATAAACTATTTTTTAAGTTACCTGTTCAAAATCATAGCTTTACTAAAATGGATAATCAAGAGCCTAAAAAATTAAGAAGAGTTAGATACAGCGGTACACATCCAAAAACTTTTAAGGAAAAATATAAAGAGTTACAACCTGAATTATATGCTGATGATGTTGATAAAGTAATGCAACAGGGGCGTACACCAGCAGGTATGCACCGCTCTATATGTGTAAATGAAATTTTAGAAATTCTTAAAATAAAACCCGGGCAAACAGGGCTGGATGCTACGCTTGGTTATGGCGGACACAGTGTAGAAATGCTAAAATGCTTATTGCCCAATGGTAAATTATTTGCATTGGATGTTGACCCGATAGAACTTCCAAAAACAAAAGAACGTTTATTGAATTTAGGTTATGGCGAAGATGTTTTAGAAATAAAAAAAATGAATTTTTCTAACTTAGATCAAGTGATTTATGAATCTGGAAAATTAGATTTTATTTTAGCCGATTTAGGCATTTCATCTATGCAAATTGATAACCCCGAAAGAGGATTTTCGTTTAAAATAGATGGCCCCTTAGATTTACGATTAAATCCTAAAAGTGGAAAATCGGCAGCGGCATTATTAAAAACAATTACGCCGCAACATTTAGAAGAGTTGCTTATTACAAATGCTGATGAACCTTATGCAAAGCAAATTGCTAACGCCATTTTGGTAAAAGTAAAAAGTGGATTTGCAATTGAAACCACTGCACATTTACAACAAATAATAAAAGATGCCCTTTTTGTAATATCAAAAAATAATGGTGATGATGTTGTAAAAAAAAGTTGCCAAAGATGTTTTCAAGCCTTACGTATAGCAGTAAATGATGAGTTTGGAGTGTTGGATAAGTTTTTAGAAAAATTACCCAATGCTTTAAAAAGTGGTGGTCGTGCAGCTATTCTTTCTTTTCATTCGGGGGAAGACAGACGGGTAAAAAAATCTTTTCAAAATTTTTTAAGAGAAGGTTTGTATAGTGATATTGCCCCTGATATTATTAGACCAACTGTACAAGAATGTACTGCTAACCCAAGAGCAAAATCGGCAAAGCTGCGATGGGCAATCAAAGCATAATAATAGCGGTTTACTTTATTTTTCTTGTCCAATTAAATTCTTTATTAACATTGCTCCCTTAAGTATTTGCATGAAATAATCAGACTGCATAATACTTTGGATTGGGTATTACTTGTACCACTATACTATAAAGCAGTATATCATCCTACTGCAAAGTAGGTGGAGAAGAATAAAAAGATACGATTGGCAAGTGCTAAGAAAACGATTGAGGAGTTGGAGAAGGAATAAAAATTAAACTGTTTGCAGTTTGCAAACAGAGAACAGTTGGTATAAAAAGATATGGTTGGCAAGTGCGAAGAAAACGATTGAGGAATTGGAGAAAGACAATTTAAACAATGCAGGTTAAAAAATTTATACTTGGAGAAATGTACCTTTTTTTACCACATTTCTCCAAACAATAATTTTTATACTTGAAGAAATGTGGTATTTTTATAGGGATTTCTCCAAGTATAAAATAAAAAATAAATGGAAAAAACAACCAAACTTATAGGCAGAGAACAGGAAACAGCAAAGCTGGACAGTATGCTGGCATCTGGCAATGCCGAGTTTTTAGCAGTATATGGCAGAAGAAGAGTGGGTAAAACATTTTTAATAAGGCAGCATTTAAAAGATACTATTGTTTTTGATTTTACAGGCACCAGAGATGGTGCAAAAGAAGAACAACTTAAAAATTTTTTTGCTGAATACCTGAAAAGAACAAATGGCAAAAAAGAAACACAACCACCTTTAACCTGGCAGGATGCATTCCGGTATTTGGCACATTACCTGAAAACATTAACCAAAAAAAAATTAAAACATGTTGTATTTATTGATGAAATGCCATGGATAGATAGTCCAAAATCGAATTTTATAACTGCCCTGGAATATTTTTGGAACCAGCATGCTTCCAATATGGATAACATTTTACTTATTGCCTGCGGCTCAGCCTCATCCTGGATAAAAAAGAAATTGATTAATGCCAGGGGTGGTTTGTATAACAGGGTAACGCAGCGTATAAAACTGCTGCCCTTCAATTTACAGGAAACAGCTTTGTTTATAAATACATTGGGTGCAAATTTAACCCAATACCAAATAGTAGAAATTTACATGGCAATGGGTGGCATTCCTTTTTATCTTAAAGAAATAACCAAAGGTAAAAGTGCCACACAGCTTATAGATGATATTTGTTTTTCGCCTAAAGGTTTGCTGAACGGAGAGTACGCTCAATTATATCACTCACTTTTTAAAAATGCCGAACAGCATATAAAAATTATAGAAGTGCTGGCAGCAAAGCCACAAGGTATAACAAGAGCAGATATCGCATTTAAAACAAGATTAAGTGAAGCCTCTTTATCAAGAACTTTAGAAGAATTGCAGGAATGTGATTTTATATCTTTTTACGAACCTTTAATTAATAAAAAGAAAGAAGCCATTTACAAACTCACCGATCTGTATTCCCTTTTTTATTTAAAATTTATTAAAGCAAATAAAAATGGAGGCAAGGGAACCTGGGAGCAACTTAGTAATAAAAGTGCGTTTACAGCCTGGAGTGGATATGCTTTTGAAAACATTTGCATGCTGCATATTAACCAAATAAAAAAAGCATTAGGCATAAGCGGTATTTACAGCACTACCAGCTCCTGGTTATTTAAAGGCAACGATGCTTTACCCGGCTGCCAGATAGATATGATTATAGACAGGGCCGACCAAACTATTAACCTGTGCGAAGCAAAATTTACAAAAGAAAATTACGCCATTACAAAAAATTACGCCGCACAATTAAGAATGAAAAAATCAATTTTCAGGCAGGCTACACAAGCAAAAAAAGCCACATTTAATACATTGCTTACTACTTACCCTGCCTTAAAAAATCAGTATTATTTAGCAGAAATAGACAATGAAATAACCATGGATAAATTATTTGAACCGGCTTAATTAATTCAAAAAATAATGCAGATAAAAAAACTGCAACATTATAAAAACCAAAAGACTATCTTAACTTACAAACTAAAATAAAAGCCATCTTATTATAATGAAAATGAAATATAAAAGCGATGCTGTAGATTGGAAAAAAGTATGGAGCCCCAATAATTTATTACTCATTTTATTTGGCACCGGCCTGGCCGTACTGGCCATGAAGGGTTTTATGATACCTAACAAATTTATGGATGGCGGCATAACCGGTATCTCCATTTTACTGCACGAAATTTTTCATATCAACATTAGTTTTTTAGTAATTATTTTAAATGTGCTGTTTATTTATTTGGGCTATAAAAGAATTGGAAAAACCTTTGCCGTGCAAACCACCATTGCTGTTATTATACTGGCTATTGGTTTACTTTTTATAGATATAAAGCCTATTACCCACGATAAATTATTGATCGCCATTTTTGGTGGCATTTTAATGGGCACTGGCGTGGGCCTGGTAATACGGGGTGGCGGCGTAATTGATGGCGCCGAAGTAATTGCCGTTTTTACCGGCAGAAAAACTGGTTTTTCTAACAGCGAAATTATTTTATTGATCAACACCGTAATTTTTGCTGTAGCGGCTTTTCAGTTTGGTATAGAAACCGCCATGTATTCTATCATCACTTATTTTACTGCCACCAGGGCTATTAATTATGTGGTAGATGGTATAGAAGAATTTACCGCAATGAACATCATCTCTTCTCAACCCGAAGAAATAAAAAGTTTTTTAGTAAACGAATTGGGCAAAGGAATTACCGTTTATAAAGGCGAAAGAGGTTACCTGCCCGGCAGCTTTGAAGTAAAAACTGATACCGATATTATTGTAACCATTGTAACCCGGCTTGAAATAAAACAAATACATGAATCCTTACTGTTGATAGACCCCAAAGCTTTTATTTATGTACAAAGTATTAAAGAAGCCGCCGGCGGTATTTTAAAACATAAGGCGCATGCAAAGTAATTTACCCATGATGGATTTTGTTGTTGGTTTATTAAAAAATAAACTGAGTAAATTTTATTATTATCACAATGTGGAGCATACTTTATATGTAACAGCTAAAGCAATAGAAATTGGGCACCACCAAAAATGCACCGGCAATGAAATTGATTTATTAACCGTAGCCAGCCTCTGGCACGATACCGGTTTTATTAAAACTTACAACGGGCACGAAGCAGCAGGTTGCACACTGGCAAAAAAATATTTACCAAAGTTTGGTTATACTCCGGAAGCCATAGATAAAATATGCGGAATGATAATGGCCACCAAATTGCCGCAGCAACCTAAAAATAAATTAGAAGAAATAATTGCCGATGCCGACCTGGAATATTTGGGTACAGAACATGCAACAGAAACAGCCAATAAATTATTTAAAGAGCTTAAGCGCATCAATCCATTGTTAACAAAAAAAGAATGGAATAAAACACAAATTAAATTTTTAAAACAGCACCATTATTTTACACCGTATTGCAAAAAAAATATTGAACCGGCAAAACAGGCTTATCTAAAACAGCTACTGCAAACTGCAGAATAATTTTTTTCAAAATAAAATAATAATCTCCTACCCTAATAATAGAAAACTGCATACTTCGTAGCCACTCACATTTAATTTAATAATTGTGCTTTAAAATCTATTAAAGAAAATACTTTGTGCAGCTTATTATTATTAAATTTTATTTCTTAATAAAGATTGATGTACACAGAAAAAATAAATTGTTTTACTGAAAATTGATGTGCAAACAGAAAAGATACTAAATGAAACTGACTAAAAAGCAGGAAGCTGAAATACTGAAAGTATATCATACTTATTGGGATAGCTATCTTAAAGGAGAGGTGGAAATAATGCATCCCTTACTTGCAGATGAATATACACAGGTGGGAAGTGCAGAAGCTGAAGTATTCTCCAATAAAAAAGATGCCGTGCAATTTTTGTACGATACTATTGACCAGGTAGCAGGAAAAATAGAAATGCGAAACAGGACAACAACATTGGAGCAACAGGAACATGTTGTTTTGATACATGAGTTTTGCGATCTCTATGCTTTAGCAAATGATAACTGGATTTTTTATTCAAAATTCAGGGCATCTACATTTATGCAACAAAAAAAGGAGGGATGGAAAATAATCCATCAGCATTCTTCTTTCCCGGATACAAAAGCAGAAGATGGACAAAACATTGCGATTGATAAAATAGCAGAAGAAAACCAACAACTCCGTGAAGCCATCAAACGCCGTACAGTTGAGTTGGAACAAAAAAACAAAGAACTGGAAATTGAAACGTCATTAGAAAGAGTGCGGGCAGAAGCAATGGGCATGAAAAAGCCGGATGACATTCTGGCTATCTGTAAAGTAATGTTCACGGAATTACAGTCACTCGGCTTCTCCAACCTGAGAAATTCGTTGATCAATTTTTGGGACGATGAAAGCAGCTCTTTAATTGATTATGATTATTCACACGATACAGGTGGGAACAAAGCAAAGCTTTCTTACAGTAGCCATCCTGTGTTTGAGCAATTCCAGAAAGAAATTAAAAAATCGCAAGATGCATTTGCGGAATTGGTTGTAACAAAAGACGAATTAGAAAGCTGGAAACAACGCCGGCGGGATAGTGGTGAATATGAAGATCCACGACTCAATAATATTGAGGCATTGTATTATTATTTTTATTCTATTGGTGTAGGTGCAATTGGTATTTCAACGTTCAGTTCCATTACAAAAGAACAACTGAATGTACTAAAGCGTTTCCGCAATGTGTTTGATTTTGCGTACCGCAGGTATGCAGATGTGGCGCAGGCCGAAGCACAATCAAGAGAAGCACAAATAGAATTAGGATTGGAAAGAGTAAGGGCAAGAGCAATGGCGATGCAAAAGTCTGATGAGTTGTCCGAATTAGTGGATACTGTTTTTAAAGAATTAACCAAACTTGATTTTGCATTAAACTGGTGTATCATCAATATCATTGATGCGCCATCATTAAAAAATATGGTTTGGGCGGCAAATCCTGAGACAAACAAGCCACCCGAATCCTACCTGATGAAATTTGAAGATTATCCTTTTCATCATTCTATGATGAAAGGATACCAGGAGCGGAAAGCAAAACATGTTTATGTGCTCGAAGGAAAAGAGAAAAAAACATACGACGATTATCTCTTTAATAAAACAGAATGGAGAAGGGTTCCCAAAGCAGCACAGGATGCTTCAAAAGCTATGAAAAGATATGTAGCCACTTTCACTTTCAGCAATTTTGGCGGGCTGCAAACAGTTGGCGAGGAATATCTTTCTGAAGAAAATCTTGATATACTCAGCCGGTTCGGAAAAGTTTTCGATCTTACTTATACCCGTTTCAACGATTTAAAAAACGCAGAAGCACAGGCAAGAGAAGCACAGATTGAAGCCGCATTGGAAAGAGTACGCAGCCATTCCATGGCCATGCAAAAAAGTGAAGAGCTTAAAGAAGTAATCAAAATTGTTTACCAGCAACTCAGGCATTTAAACATTCATCTTGATCATGCAGGTTTTGTGGTTGACTATAAACCGAAAGGCGATTGGCATTTTTGGATCGCTGATGAGCAGGACATTCCTTCCAAAATAACACATCCTTATTTTGAGTCTGTTTGGGCAACTCAATTTAATAAGGCAAAAGAAAAAGGCGCAGATTTCTTTGCCACTCATTTGAATTTTGAAGAAAAGAATAATTTTTATAAGGAGCTTTTATCCTATGTTCCCCGGTTACCGGAAGCATCAAAAGATTTTTATTTAAACTGTCCCGGGCTTGCAGCATCAACTGTTTTGTTTGACAATTTTTCCCTCTACATTGAAAATTTTTCTGGTACTCCTTATTCGGATGAAGAGAATACCACGTTGATGCGTTTTGGAAAAGTATTTCAACAAACCTATACCCGTTTTCTCGATCTGCAAAAAGCAGAAGCACAGACAAAAGAAGCACAGATAGAAACAGCATTAGAAAAAGTGCGGAGCAGAACGATGGCTATGCAAAGCAGTAATGAATTGCAGGAAACAGCCGCTGTACTTTTCCAGGAGTTTAAAAAATTAGGTGCAGATGATGTTTACCAGGTGACCATTGGCATATACGATGAAGTAAAACAATTAATGGATTTCAGGGTTACAAGCTGGGCAAATAATGGCGAACAAGAAAGCCGCTCTTTCAACCTCGATATGAATGAACCAACCTTGCTGCAGCCTGCTGTAGCTGCGTGGAAAGCCGGGAAAAAATCGGCTGTGTTTGACCTTACTGGCGAAGCATTACAAGGATGGCTTAATTACCGGAATAAAATAAGCGGCATTACTGTAAATGCGGTTGATACAGCAGGGCGCAGGATTATAACCGCAGCCTATTTTTCAAAAGGGCATCTAACTATTTCCACGCCGGTACCTCCGCCGCAGGAAACCATTAAAACATTAGAACGGTTTGCAGCAGTATTCGATGGAACCTACACCCGTTTTCTTGATTTGGAAAAAGCAGAAGCACAGGCACTACAGGCAGAGCAGGATTTAATTGCCATTAAAGAAGCCAAACAAAAAGCTGAAGAAGCTCTAACAGAACTACAGCTTACCCAAAAGCAATTAATACAATCCGAAAAAATGGCCAGCCTGGGTGAACTTACAGCAGGCATTGCCCATGAAATACAAAACCCCTTAAACTTCGTCAACAATTTTAGCGAGGTAAGTAAAGAGTTGCTGGATGAAATGAAGGACGCAATTGAGAAAGGTGATACAGAAGAAGCAAAACAAATAATGAATGATGTGATTCAGAATCTGGAAAAAATAAACCACCATGGCAAACGTGCCGATGCTATTGTAAAAGGTATGCTGCAGCACAGCAGCAGTGGCAGTGGTAAAAAAGAAGCAACTGATATTAATAAACTGGCCGATGAATATTTACGGTTGGCTTATCATGGCCTACGGGCAAAGGATAAATCTTTTAATGCAACAATGAAAACTGAGTTTGATGAAAGCATTGGCAACATCAATATTATTCCGCAGGATATTGGAAGAGTTATTTTAAATCTTATAACAAATGCTTTCTATATTGTTGATGAAAAAAAGAAGGCTTTCTTAGAGAAGTCAAGTTTTGAAAACTTGACTTCTCTTTACGAACCAACTGTTTCTGTTAGCACAAAGAAAGATGGTAACAAAGTTTTAATTTTCGTAAAAGATAATGGCAACGGCATTCCACAAAAAATATTAGATAAAATTTTTCAGCCTTTCTTTACCACCAAACCTACCGGGCAGGGCACAGGTTTAGGGTTGAGTTTGAGTTATGATATTGTAAAAGCACATGGTGGTGAACTGAAAGTGGAAACAAAAGAGGGAGGAGGAAGTGAGTTTATTATTTTGTTACCTGTATGATTGTGATTGTGCAAAATCACCCGAACAATATGAGTAAAGAAAATAAAACCAAAATTAATTTAGCAATCAACTGAAAACTAACTTACCAGTTAAACACTAAAATATTTTTATGACCAATAAAATAAAACTGTTTGAGCAGCAAAAAGTAAGAACCCATTGGGATGAAAAAGAAGAGAAATGGTATTTCTCTGTTATTGATGTTATTTCGATATTAACTGAAAGTGTTAACCCAAGAGATTACTGGTTTAAAATGAAAGCAAGAGTGAAAACTGAAGACGGGCTTGAACTGTCGACAGTTTGTCGACAGTTGAAAATGAAAGCTACTGATGGCAAAATGAGAGAAACTGATGTGGCAGAAACACAAGTACTACTGCGTATCATCCAATCCATCCCCTCACCCAAAGCGGAGCCCTTTAAACAATGGCTGGCCAAAACAGGCTATGAAAGAATGAAGGAAATAGCTGACCCCGAACAAAGCCTTGAAAGAGCAAGAGAGAACTGGCAAAAACTTGGGCGTAGCGAAAAATGGATACAGCAAAGAATGACAGGGCAGGAAACAAGAAATAAATTAACCGATTATTGGAAAGAAAGCGGGGTGGAAAAATCGGATGAGTTTGCCTTTCTCACTAATATTATTCATACAGAATGGGCTGGGCTTTCTGTAAAACAGCATAAAAACCTGTAAGGATTAAAAACACAAAACCTTCGTGACCACATGAGTGAAGCAGAATTAATATTTACTGCGCTGGCAGAATTATCTACAAGGCAAATTGCAGAAACAGATAAAGCAGAAGGTGTACAACAAAACGCTGTTGCTGGAAAGAAAGGCGGAAAGATTGCAAAGGATGCAAGGCTTGCATTAGAAAATAAAACCGGAAGAAATGTAATTACAGATGAAAACTTTTTACCTCCGTCAAAACAAAAAAAGAAGTTGAAATAAGAATATGAATTATTTTTTAAAAATATTTCAGTCTTTCTTTACCACTAAACCAACCGGGCAAGGAACTGGTTTGGGATTATCATTAAGCTATGATATTGTAAAAGCACATGGCGGAGAGTTGAAAGTGGAAACAAAAGAAACCGAAAGCACTGAGTTTATTATTCAATTACCTTACTCGTTATAAAAAATGAAGCACTGCATCAGCATATTTTTATTTGTATCCCTTTCCTTTGGGCTGAAAGCTCAGCAAATACTGCCCGACAGTTTGCAAATAGCTTTTCAAAAAGCCCCGAATGATTCAGTAAAATTTAAAGTATCCAGAGCCATCTATACCTTTTACGAAGAAACCAACCGGGATTCTGCACTGCACTATGCAGAGTTACGTTATGCATTGGCAATAAAATATAAACGCAGGATTGAAGAAGCTCATTTGCAAGGGCAAATGGCATATCAACAAATATATCTTGGTCGTTTCAGTGAAGCATTAACCAATCTTACAGAAGCCATTCAAATTGCTGCAGAAAGCAAAGACGCAAATACCTGGGAACTTACTGCTTTTAATACGCCGGGAAAAAGCCGCCAGATTACTTTGTCAATGCTCAATCATATGCTCGGCCATTTGAAATTGCAAACAGGAAACACCGAAAGTTTGCACTACTTCAAAGAAGGGAGAAGAATTGGTATAGAAATCGGCAATACCTTTCGGGTTACTGTTGCCGATATGGTGCTGGCTACAAATTACATGCAGTTGAATCAGCCGGATTCTGCATTGCTTTATGCACAGGAAGGTGAAGTGTACGGCATTCGTGGCGGCATTTCAAAATACCTTTCCAATATCTATTCTGTTATAGGAGATATTTATTGGCAAAAAAGACTTGATACAATGGCATTGACTTATTACCACAAGTCGCTTCAATATGCCATCCCGGAAGCAAACTTTACTGTTGTTGCTGGTGTATATGAAAGCCTCACGAATTACTACAAAACAAATGGCAATGCCGATTCATCACTGCATTATGCAGCTAAAACCCTTGCAGTAGTTGAGTCACTTGGTGCTGTGACTACGTTCTGGTCCAGAGATATAAACCTTGGTAAAGTGTACCAGAATCTGGCTATGGCTTATTCGCTAAAAAGGAATGCCGACAGCACCAACAAATACCTGCAACTTGCAATTACGGTGAAGGATAGTTTAACAACCAATAAATTAAGCAGACTTTCGGCCTTTCAACGTTTAACATTAGATGAACAAATCCGGTTGCAAGAAGAAGAAAAGAAACGAACAGAATCCGAAAACAAACGAAGGATGTATATTCTGTTTTCAGGTATTGCTGTGGCCATAATCATAATTTTACTGATCTATCGCAATAACAGGCAAAAACAAAAAGCTTATAATCTTTTGCAAAAGCAAAAGGCAGAAACTGATTTACAGAAAGAAAAAGCTGATGCTGCTTTGCAGGAATTAAAATCTACCCAATCGCAACTCATCCAATCAGAAAAAATGGCCAGCCTTGGAGAACTTACTGCAGGCATTGCACATGAAATTCAAAATCCGTTGAACTTTGTAAATAATTTTTCGGAAGTAAATAAAGAATTGTTGGCAGAAATGAAAGAGGAGATGGATAAAGGAAATATTGATAATGCAAATGAAATAGCCAACGATGTAATTGCCAATGAAGAAAAAATCAATCACCATGGTAAGCGTGCCGATGCCATTGTAAAAGGTATGCTGCAACATTCCAGAAGCAGCAACGGGCAAAAAGAATCAACTGATATTAATGCTTTAGCTGACGAATATCTACGCTTGGCTTATCATGGCTTGCGGGCCAAAGACAAATCTTTCAACGCAACCATGAAAACTGATTATGATGAAACCATCGGTAACATCAATATCATTCCGCAGGATATTGGAAGAGTGATTTTGAATTTAATTACGAATGCTTTTTATGCTGTGGATGAAAAGAAAAAAGCCCCCCAACCCCCTGAAGGGGGAGTTCCGTACGACCCTAGTGTTTTAGTAAGTACAAAAAAAATGGTTGATAAAATTTTTGTAGGTGTAAGAGATAATGGCAACGGCATTCCACAAAAAGTATTAGATAAAATATTCCAACCATTCTTTACCACCAAACCAACCGGACAAGGAACTGGTTTAGGTTTATCATTGAGTTATGATATTGTAAAAGCGCATGGTGGTGAGTTGAAGGTGGAGACGAAGGAGGGGGAAGGAAGTGAGTTTATTATTTTATTACCCATATAGTTTTTAACTTTATACGCAACTAACTGTTGTACAAAATTATTTATGTTTTTAGAACCCATACTTATATTAATACTTGTACGCTACCTGCGTAAAAAATTACTTACACAAAAACAGCTGCCCCAGTTAGACAGGGTACTTGTAATTGCTATGGGTACTGCTATTGTATTATTGGTAGTTGGCACAACCATTAAGCAAAGCAGGTTTGTGGTAATGTGGTTAAACCATGCATTAGTGCTTGCGTTCATTTATTGGGTGCTGAATAAAAAAGAATTCCGCCCCGTAAAATCGATAATATATTCTTTATTGCCTTTAATAATTATTTCTTTTATTGAAAGTGTAACCCAGGCAATAAGTAAAACATTTTACAGGGAATGGAATAATGTTTTTGATGCCGCTACTTTGTTTGCCCTGATATGGATACTGGCCATGTGGCTCATCACAAAAAAACAAAGGAAGGCACTGGAAGAAGAACGACAGAAAACGCTGGAGATAGAAAAAGAAATAGCGGTCAACGAAAAAATAAAAGAGGCGCTGGAAGTACAGGTAACCGAACGCACTGCTGCACTTACATTGCAAAAAGAAGAACTGGAGCAAACTTTAAACGAATTAAAATCTACACAGGCATTATTAATACAGGCCGAAAAAATGGCCAGCCTTGGCGAACTTACCGCAGGCATTGCACACGAAATTCAAAACCCGTTAAATTTTGTAAATAATTTCAGCGAAGTAAATAAAGAGTTACTTGTGGAGATGAAAGAAGAAATTGATAAAGGAAATTTTGAAGAAGTAAAAGCCATTGCAAAAGATGTAATAGATAACCAGGAAAAAATAAATCATCATGGTAAACGTGCCGATGCCATTGTAAAAGGCATGCTGCAGCACAGCCGCAAAAGCAGCGGACAAAAAGAACCCACTGATATTAATGCTTTGGCCGATGAATATTTACGTTTAGCGTATCATGGTTTAAGAGCAAAAGATAAATCCTTTAATGCCACATTAAAAACTGATTACGACAGTAGCATTGGCAATATCAATGTTATTCCACAGGATATTGGCAGGGTAATTTTAAATTTAATTACCAATGCTTTTTATGCTGTTGCAGAAAAAAAGAAAGCCCCCCAACCCCCTGAAGGGGGAGTTCCCTACGACCCTGCTGTTTCAGTAAGTACAAAAAAAGTTGGTGACAAAGTTTTGATTTCTGTAATAGATAACGGCAGCGGTATTCCGCAAAAAGTATTAGATAAAATTTTTCAACCTTTCTTTACCACCAAACCCACAGGCGAAGGAACAGGCCTGGGCTTAAGCATCAGTTACGATATTATTAAAGCACACGGTGGCGAATTAAAAGTAGCAACAAAAGTTGATGAAGGCACTCAGTTTACCATTCATTTACCAGCATAAACCTTAAACAAATAAAATGAAAATTTTAGTAGTTGATGACGAAAAAGATGT
>JANMVB010000015.1:0-2185 GCA_031392305.1 Ferruginibacter sp. | reverse complement strand
CTTTTGTCATTCCGGCTACCATCGGGTAAGCATACATGCCCACATTTGCCACGAAGGCAGTTTTCTTATCTGTACTTATTGCCAGGCCAAAAGGCTGGCGCCCGGCGGGTATGGAGGCAGTAATTTTTTTAGCAGTAATATCATAACGCACCAACCTGAAATTGCCGCGGTCTAGTATTAATAATTCGTGGTTGCTTTCATTGAATAAAAGATCGGAAGTAAAGCTGTCATCAAAATCAGTGAGTCCAACTTTTCCGTTTAAAGAAATAGAATCTATGCGTTGAAATTTTTCAATATCATATACAATCACTGCTCCATTATCTCCCCCACTTAAATAAACAGTTTTGGAATCGGGGGCAAATGCTACACCAAGGAATGACCCATGCGTTAAAGCCGAAGGAATTATTTTAGCAGCGGCTGAATCATTTTTAAAAGGGCTTGCATTAAGTGGTTCATGCACCAGGGGAGAATTTAATTTGTTATTATATCCCGGTACCCTAACGGCATTTAAAGATGCAAGATCAATGATGGTAAATACGCCATTGTGCAGCGTGACAGCCTTTTTACAGTTGGGTGAAATGGCCATACCAAAAGGATCATTGGTGATGCGTATAAAATTACCGGCGGGTGTTAGCAGGCGGCCACTTGGTAAAACAGAAACCCCTTTTTCATTAATGGCGCAGAACTGATTGATGCCGGGAACCTGTAAAATATTTAGTTGCTTTTGTGCCGAGGTTGCAAGCACACAAAACATCATTGGTAAAGAGATAAGGAATTTTATTTTCATGCGCATATTTTAATAGACGAAGACAAGGCGAAACTAAGAAAGTTTCGCCTTTATGGAATTCAGTATTTTATTAGGTTTATTGGTTCAGTCATTGGACAGTGGTTATGTGGGTGAGGCATATATTAATTTTTAAGATTAGGCATTTAGTTCGCTGATCCATTTATTCATTGTGTTAGACTTCATTTTCTTTTTTTTCTTGATAAAAAAAAGAAACAAAAAAAAGCAAGGCTGCGAATAAAAAGGCTTAAAATTTCAACATGATCCTAAAATCAAGGAACTCGCCGCAAGTAGTTCAATGATTTGTAGCTTGTACCCGGCTCAAACAGCCTTGATTTCTAAACGGATTATGTTGAAATTTTATAGCACTTTTTATTCGAGGCCGTTGCAGCATTCGTTTGTAAAGTAAATATCTATGCTAAATATTTATTACCAAGCCTGAAAGGCTTGAATATGAGTAACAGTGGGTGCAACCCACTGCCACATAATGTTGGTAAAAGATCCCCATTGGTATGCGGTACAAGGGAGTGACACAACGATGATCCCATGAAAACCAATGCCTGTGCAATAAGTAAATTAACCCACAAATTTAAAAATGTGGCCGGTGATGTACCGGCCACGGCGGGCTAAAAAATAAAACCTACTGCGCAATTATTTAATGATCCACATCTTTGCATTGATGTCATCCGGGCCGTTGAATTGCGATTGGATTGCACTATTTACATTGGTGAGGTTGATGGCCTTTTCTGATACGGGGTACTCAAACCTTAAAGCCACACGCTGGCTGTTGCCCGTGCCTGGACCAGTATGGAAAACCGGTGTGCCCGTGCGGCGCCAGTTGTAGTAAGCCTCCCAGCCACTGTTTTGATAAAAGGCCAGGTATTTTTGAGTAAGTATCTGCGTTAACCCTGTGGCAGTATTTCCTGCATATTTAACTGAAGGCTGGTTGTAATAAGTAGACCAGTCGTAAGCGATGGTGTAAGTGTTGTAATCGGTTAAAGTGCCACCAGGCTTTTGAAAATAAACCGTGTTGTTACCATTGGCAATGCCATAAAAACCGATGCTTGCCTGAATGCCTTTTTTGTACCAGTCTTCTGCATCCCCGGTTATCCATCCACGGTAGATGGCTTCGGCCATATTGAAGCAAAGCTCGGGATAGCCAATTACAATGGTGTTCTCCGCTGTGTAGGTGCTGTAATATCTTTTGCGGTTGATAAATGAAAATTTACCGAGGCCTGCTTCGGCACTCATGTTGGCAAGATCATCACCACTGCCGGCTCCCATAAAAGCATCGAAACTTGTAGGTGATTTACCGGCAGCAACTAGCGCAGCGGCTGGTTCGGCAACATAAAAAGTACGTGGATCCTGCAGGCTTGTTAGCTGACCGAGGTAAGTAGAAGT
>JANMVB010000620.1:0-4324 GCA_031392305.1 Ferruginibacter sp. | reverse complement strand
AAATTTATTTTCAGGGCTCGCTATTAAATTAAAGGGGAAAAGCTGTTTTCCTTACGGCCCGGATATGAGGGTGAATATTCCGGAAAATACATTATACACTTACCCGGATATTTCAATTTTTTGTGGGGATGTTCTTTCTGCCCAATTTGATGAAGACACAGCGGTGCAGCCAACTGTTCTTATAGAAATTCTTTCACCATCCACAAAACAATATGACCGCGGCGCAAAATTTAAATTATACAGGGATATTCCAACTTTGAAAGAATACATACTTGTAGATGCTGAATCAATAAATATTGAAGCATTCAGGATTAACAGTAACAATCACTGGGAATTGGAAGAGTACAAAACAACTTCCGGCGAACTGGCAATACCTTCGGTACAAGTGAGTATTTCTATTGCCGACATTTATGACAGAACCAGGCTCTGATAAAAAATGCTAACATGTAATTGATATTTATTCTTCCATGTTCATGCCATTCTTTCAATAAAATCAAATAAACCTACTCAGCCGCTGGAAATTTTTCAACATCTGCCAAATATTTTTGGTGAGCTGTCTAAAACAATTCATTTTCTTCTAATTTCGCACTTCAATTTAAACTACATGCAACTATCTTCTTTATTAGACCGTTTTGCCGAACCCGAAACTTTAAAAATGGCCAAGCTTGGACGTGAATTAAGGGCCAAAGGAATTGATGTAATTGACCTTAGCCTGGGCGAACCAGACTTCGATACACCTCAGCACATTAAAGATGCAGCTATTCAGGCAATCAATGATAATTTTAGCCATTACACTCCCGTACCCGGCTATCTTGATTTGCGTGAAGCAGTGTGTACCAAACTAAAAAGGGATAACGACCTTTTTTATAAACCTGAAAATATTGTTACTTCCACCGGTGCCAAGCAAAGCCTTGCCAATGCAATTCTTGCTACTGTAGAAGAAGGTGATGAAGTAATTATCCCAACTCCATACTGGGTTACCTATTCTGAACTGGTAAAAATTGCAAGGGCAAAAGTTGTGGAGGTACACTGCTCTTTAGAAAGTGGTTTTAAAATAACTCCTGCTCAATTGGAAGCAGCTATCACTCCGCAAACAAAACTTTTTCTTTTTTCATCTCCGTGCAATCCTTCAGGGGCAGTTTATAGTAAAGAAGAACTAGAAGGGCTCGCAGCAATTTTTAGAAAACATCCGGGCATATTGATTATATCCGATGAAATATATGAGTACATCAACTTTGTAGGAAAGCACGAAAGTATTGCACAGTTTAGCGATCTCAAGGATAGGGTTATCCTTATCAATGGTTTAAGTAAAGGATTTGCAATGACCGGCTGGCGGCTCGGGTATATTGCAGCTAATGCTGAAATTGCAAAAGCCTGCGAAAAATTACAGGGACAGTTTACCAGCGGTACCTGCTCTATTACCCAAAAAGCAGCAGTGGTAGCATTAACTACCGACTTAAAACCATCACTTGAAATGACAGAAGAATTTACCCGCAGAAGGGCCAGGGTAATGGAACTGATAAAAGATGTTCCAGGATTTATATGCAGCGAGCCCGAAGGTGCATTCTATATTTTTCCGGATGTGTCCTATTATTTTGGAACATCAGATGGAGGAGAGAATACCATTACAAATTCAGCAGCCTTTTCAATGTACCTGCTTAACACTGCCCACGTTTCTTCAGTAATGGGCGATGCATTTGGTGAGCCAAATTGTGTGCGTTTTTCTTTTGCCAACAGCATGGCTAATATAGAGCGTGCCTGGGTTAGAATTAAAGAAGCATTAAGTAAATTAAAAGTACCTGAACTTGTTTGATAAGCAGGGTTATAGTATTGTAGCTTGATAAGTTGATTTTGAAATATGGGTTAAGGATAATTGCATTTAACCTGCAACCCTTACATCCTATAAACCCTGGAAAAAATCTTTTTCCATGTAGTGTTAGGCAAAAATAAACCGTATGTTAAAATAAATACGATTTGAAAACCATAAATCATCAGGAAAACATATATACATAGATGAAAAAGAAGTCCGGCAACCAGTAATGGTTTTCGGATTTTTTTTATCCATACCAGGAAAGGAAAAAGTAACTCAAAAGCTATCACTGCATAATTGCTTAAAATATTAATCCATTTGTATTCAACAATGTATTTGTTTAAAGGGGTTCCAAGAAATCTTTCCATTGATAAGGCGTAATAGGTAGCTTCGCCCTGCCACCATACAGGGTTATTTATTTTTCCCAGTCCCGATAAAAAATAGGAAAGGCATAACTGCAGCATGATGGAAAATGCCGCAAGGTTACTAACCAGGTTGAGGAATTTTTTCTTTTCAGGGTCAATGTATTTTTGCTTAAACAATACAAAATACTCGTAGGAATTTGCGAAAATAAGATAGAGTAAAATCAATTTGGCCAGCTTATCTCCGCCGTTGAGAAAATACATATTCATTTGCTGTAGCACATATACCATTGAAAAAAGTAACAGTGCTGTAAACCACCTGCCAATACCCAGTATATTTAATAAAATAATTGCTATGTAGGGAATAATAAACCACATAAAATACTCTCTTACAAACGAAACCCCGCCTGGCAGCCTGTTAATGATCGTGTTTTTCGGCATCACATAAACAGATTCACCGTATAATATATCCATACTCGACCAGTTAAAGCAAACTTCTTTCAATAGCCACAAGCTGATCGCTACTCTCAGCAAGGAGAGATAAAAAGATTTGTAATTTTCCTGTTGCAGCCAATTTTTATAATACTTTATTTTTTGGGGTATCATAAATTAAGCGGCTTAATGGTAGTTTCAAATACCAGGGTTTCCTTTTGTAAAAACCGCGGATTACCTATTTCTTTAAATGGCCTGATTTTTCTTCCTTTTATCTGCATTTTTATTTCTTTGCCGCTTATATCAATTTTATTTTCAGTTAAGGCGATTTTACAATAATTCTTTAAATTATCCAGGTGCAGCAAATAAGTATGGTTTGTATCAACAGCAGCGATGGCCCTGGCCATATAAACAGCATCCAGCGTTTCGGGCATATCCTCTGCCGGCATTTTTTTGTTAGTCCATATTGCATTTAAAATACCAGATACATTGTTATTAACCAGGTAGTCAACAATGGTTTCATGTTGATTTAAAGGAGCATTTTGTTGTTTTTGCAGGGCTATTTGTTTCAGTACTTCGAGGGTATCAGGTTTTGCAGGAGCATTGGTATCCTTTACTATTACATACAACCGCATATTGTAGGTATAGGGCGGGGTGAAAAACTTCCACGATCCACCAAACATATTGGTATAGCGGGGAGCATTTGTTGCCAATACTTCCTTTGGGTAATTTGAAGGTAATATGAGGAAAATTATACTTACCCAAAAACAGCAAAATACGCCCATGCCTATGTATGACAATAAGTTGCTGTAATAATGCTTCATAACAAATGATTGAACAAACGTTTTTATTAATCCGGTAAGTAACTGCAAATCTATATAAACTCATAGATTTCATTTTTTATAAAATAAGCCTCCATGTTACCGGTAAATATTATTCGTACATGTACAAGGTAATTACACGGGTGTTTATTTAATATTTGATGTAGGGTGATGATGTTCATTTTGAGATGCATTTTTAAAAACTTTAATCATATAATTTGCGTATAATATTTGTAATGTTATTAATTAGCTGTACATAAAAGCAAAACAATTATTAATTTGCATGATAGATAATTAAAACGCAGCGACTACAACTGCTTAATTAAGATAAAATTCTATGAAAAGAAATTTAATGAAATCTGTTCCTTTATTTAAAGTATTTGTTTTATTATTCTGTTTGCTTCCACAATTGGTAGCAGCTCAACCTGGTGATCCGGTGTTATTCGATACAGATACCCCCATAGATGGTGGCGTAGCCATTTTGGTAGCAGTTGGCGTTGCATATGGTATTAAAAGATTCAGGGACGAAAGAAAAAGACAAAGGGCCAGTTAGTATATTAATATAATGATATTAAAAGGGGATGATAATACTATATTCATCCCCTTTCTATTATAAATCCCCCACATCCAATATTGTTTTCTGGTTTATTTTTACGAAATTTGATATTCATTAGGCTACCAGGTATTTGCAATGCTAAACAATCAAATTTTGTAAAACTAAAAGCCGGTAATAGTTTTCCTGGTACCATAAGCATTTGTTGAAACACATGATAAATAAATACCTTTCGGTAAACTTAAAAAGAAGCTACCTATATCCTGCTTTGCTGATATGCATGTTTTCCGGGTTTTTAAGTTCCTGCAAAGTTTACAGACCTACCTATTATTTTAAAGACATCAAA
>JANMVB010000608.1:0-6156 GCA_031392305.1 Ferruginibacter sp. | reverse complement strand
ATCTATTTCCGCTACACCCGCCACATTTTCATACAGACTATAGATTGCTTCATTGATCATCGGCATTAAAATACGGTTGGCAATAAAGCCAGGGTAATCATTTACAGCGCAGGGAATTTTGCCCAACTGTTTGCTGAGTTCAATAATAGTATTGGTTACTTCTTTCGTGGTAGCATATCCGCTGATAATTTCTACCAGCTTCATCACCGGTACGGGGTTCATAAAGTGCATACCAATTACCTGGCCGGGCCGGTTTGTGGCGGCAGCAATTTTTGTAATGGATATAGAGGAAGTATTGGTTGCAAGGATACATGCATCAGGTGCAGCATCATCCAGCTCTTTAAAAATTTTTAATTTTAATGCTACATTTTCTGTGGCTGCTTCTACAATGAGGTTTGCTGCTTTTACACCCGCAGCAATTTCTGTTGCAGTGCTTATATTATCTAAAGCAATCTTTTTTTGCTCTTCCGTAATTACTGCCTTCGAAACCTGACGGTCAAAATTTTTACTGATGGTTGCAATCGCTTTTTCAAGTTGACCAGCATTTACATCTACCAACGTTACTTTAAAGCCTGCCTGTGCAAATACATGCGCTATGCCGTTGCCCATTGTGCCGGCGCCGATGACGGAAACATTGCCAGTGCCCAGCCCCCCTGCCCCCCAAAGGGGGGTTCTTAGCATATTTATATTTTGAGAGCTGTTCATTTTTTATTGGGTTTTCTTTTTTCTTTTGTAAATCAACAATGAAAGTTGACACTGCTTTTTTATTGTTGTATTAGTATAAAAAACTCCTTTAATTTTTTAAATTACTTCGAATTTAATGGGAGTGCCACAATGAACAAAAAGTACAAGTGAGTGACACAACGATGTTTAATTGAAAAACAAATGCCTGTGCAACAATAATCAAATAGCATCTTCCCGGCATCAATCTATTGTGTCACCCCTTTAAGGGACGGGGGCATTATTTAAACGCATTTAACCCGGTTACATCCATTCCCGTTATCAATAAATGTATATCATGCGTGCCTTCGTAAGTAATGACACTTTCAAGGTTCATCATGTGGCGCATGATAGGGTATTCGCCTGTAATGCCCATTCCGCCCAGCATCTGCCGGGCTTCTCTTGCAATATTAGTAGCCACTTCGCAGGCATTTCGCTTGGCCATACTTACCTGTTGCGGTGTTACTTTTCCTTCATTCATCAATACACCGAGGCGCCAGTTTAGTAATTGTGCCTTGGTGATTTCTGTAACCATTTCGGCTAATTTTTTTTGCTGTAACTGAAAGCCTGCAATGGGCCTGCCGAATTGTATTCTTTCTTTTGCATAATTCAACGCTATATCATAGCAATCCATTGCGGCACCAATGGCACCCCACGCAATGCCATACCTTGCTTTTGTTAAGCACCCTAACGGCCCCTTTAATCCTTTTACATTTGGTAAAATATTTTGGGTGGGCACCTTTACATTATCAAAAACCAATTCTCCGGTTGCACTTGCACGTAAGCTCCATTTGCCATGCGTGGTGGGTGTGCTAAATCCTTCCATGCCCCTTTCTACAATTACGCCACGTATATCACCTGCTTCATCTTTTGCCCACACCACAGCCACCTGGGCAAAGGGCGCATTGCTGATCCACATTTTTGCGCCATTTAAAATTACATGATCACCATCGGCTTTAATATTTGTAAGCATGCCGCCTGGGTCGCTGCCATGGTTGGGTTCTGTTAATCCAAAGCAGCCAAGCCACTCGCCGCTTGCCAGTTTGGGTAAAAATTTATTGCGTTGCTCTTCGCTGCCATATTGATAAATAGGAAACATTACAAGGCTGCCCTGCACACTGGCAGTGGAGCGTACACCACTATCGCCACGTTCCAGTTCCTGCATCATCAGGCCATAACTTATGTAATCCAAACCGCCACCGCCGTATTGCTCCGGCACTGTGGGGCCAAAGCAACCGAGGTCGCCCAGTTGCTTTACAATCTGCACCGGAAACTCGGCACGCTGTGCATACTCTTCAATGATGGGAGAAATTTCTTTCTTCACATAATTACGTACACTCTCCCTCACCAGCTTATGCTCGTCTGTTAGCAATTCATCTACGTTAAAATAATCGGGTGATTGAAAGTTATCTGTTTTGGCGGCCATGATTTTTATTTTGTGTTGATGGTTTGCTGTTTTTTTTTACAGTTTGCTGTTGTTTTTATTGCCTGCCTTTGCCGATTAAAACGTATTAAATCATGATCGTTCCAACTGTTATAGTTGCGGAGAATGGCAGCGTGCAAATATAAAGCATCTGTCATTTATGTATTAATTGTTGTTGAAGTGATCAACAAAAAGTATTTTCAATAAAATATCAAACATGAAATATATAATTCTATTTGTTGCAGCGTTTTTTATTACCAGTCCTTTACTTTTTAGCCAACAAAAAACAATTGAAAAAACCACGGCCCACCCAGCAGATAAAATAAAGCAATATTGGTTTGTATTACTTACCACCGGCCCAAATACAGAGGCTGACTCCGCCTCTAAAGCTATTCTATTTGAAAAACATATGGCTAATATCAACAGTCTTTATTACGATGGAATTATAAAAGCAGCCGGCCCGTTTGGAAAAAATAATAATGAATGGCGGGGCCTTTTTATTTTTGATTGTGCCACCCGGGAGGAAGCAGAACAATATGTACTTACTGATGCTGCGATAGCTGCCGGATTGCTCTCTGCAGAAATTACTCCCTGGTACACTGCACCCATCGGCAGTTTTACACCTGGCAAGCCGGTTAAAAAGCCTTAGTGGTATTGGGTTACAGCCAAGGATTCCATATTTGCAATTTTATGTAAATATGGAATTGGCTGTTTTTTAGTATCATTTTTTAGTAACTATTTAGTGTCAATTTTTTAAATTTATTATTTATAAAATAAAATGACAGCAGTACAAATTGGTAATATTTAAAATAGCAGCAACATGAAATCCTATACTTATTTAGCCCTTGGTGATAGTTACACCATAGGGGAACAGGTAAGCCTTTCCAACAGTTTTCCCTACCAGTGTGTGCAGGTATTGCGCAATGCCGGATACAACTTTCATGCACCCGAAATTATTGCCACCACCGGCTTTACAACCAATGAATTAAAAGAGGCTATTGATGAAACTATTTTGATGCCGGCTTATGATTTTGTGAGTTTATTAATTGGGGTAAACAATCAGTACCGTGGCAGAAGTGCAGATGAATTCAGGATGCACCTTAGGGTGTTGCTCGAGTTCGCTATACACAAAGCAGGTGGCCTTGCAAATAATGTGATGGTATTGAGTATTCCCGATTGGGGCGTAACTCCTTTTGCTCATGATAAATTACCGGAAAAAATCCGATCCGAAATTGATATGTATAATTTTATCTGCCAGGCAGAAGCAGAATATTTTCAAACAAATTTTATTGACGTTACCACCGCTCAGCGGCAGGATGGCAACTCAGCGGAATTTCTTGCCACAGATAAATTACATCCATCCGGTAAAGAATATTTTAAATGGGCAGAAAAGCTGAGTAGTAAAATTATTGAAGCAATTGGTTTTTAGTTCATGGTTCATGGTTGATGGTTCATGTTAGTTCATGGTTCATTTATATTTTTTGTCCCGGCATTTGTATTAATGGCAACATCGTTGCATCGCCCTCTTGTACTGCATACCAATGGGGATCTTTACCTGCAGTTTATTTGCAACCATATCATACAAAGAAATAATCAAAATACTTTGACGTGTTACCATAACTCCCCGGAATAAGATCCCGATTTTTATCGGGAGGGGATGGGGGCTACAAATACGCACTCATTTCCTGCTGATACTGCAATGCAATAGCCCTCGCCTCGTTGGCAAAATCTTCTTCTTCGCTTGCATAAATAATGGCCCGGCTCACATTTACTAACAGCCCGCAATCTTTATTAAGCCCGTGTTTCGACACTTCCTGCAAACTGCCCCCCTGGAAACCTACTCCCGGTACCAGTAAAAAATTATCAGGAATGGTGTTCCTGATTTCTTCAATATCAGCGGCTTTGGTGGCACCGGTAACAAACATTAAATTTTCAGGCGTGCCCCACTTTGCAATTTTTTCTATTACTTTCTGGTATAAAAAAACCTGCCTGAATGGATCGGCAATGCCGGGGATAAGAGGCAGCGACTCTTCGCTTTTATTACTCACTATTAATTTTTGGAAATCATCTGCGCCTTTATTGCTGGTAAGTCCCAATACAATTGTCCATTTGTTGTCATATTCTAAAAATGGCCGCACACTATCTTCACCCATATACGGTGCTACTGTGATGGCATCAAAGTTTAATACTTCAAAAAATGCTTTTGCATATTGCGACGAAGTATTACCAATATCTCCCCGCTTGGCATCGGCAATGGTAAAATGTTCAGCAGGTATATAGTCCACCGTTTGTTGCATGGCTTCCCAGCCTTTTATGCCCATGGCTTCGTAAAATGCAGTGTTGATTTTATAGCTTACGCAAAGGTCTTTAGTTGCATCAATAATTTGTTTATTGAATTCAAAAACTGCATCAGGATATGATTGTAAATGCCGGGGGATTTTAGTAATATCCGTATCCAAACCCACGCAGAGGTAAGATTTTTTTTGCTGTATTTGCTGGATGAGTTGTTGCCTTGTCATGGTAATTAAATATCATTTTTATCAATGCCTGCTTGTTTAAGAATAGCCAGGAAGGTTCCTTTTTTTAAATCTTTGTTTCCATGTACAGGCACGATGACTGTAATATTTGTAAGTGCATTAAAAAAAATCTGGTGAGATCCTTTGGAACGTTTTAAAATAAATCCATTCTTTTCTAAAAGCCTGATTAAATACTGCGGGGATTGATTCATGCAGTATCGAGATTGAGAGAATATTCCAGCGTGTTACTGTTGTCGGGTATGGGTTCTCCTCTTGATTGTAGTTCTTCAATATATAATTCAATGGCTTCCTTTGCCATTGCCATTGCTTCGTCAATTGTGTCGCCCTGGGTAATGCACCCCGGTAAGGCCGGCACTGTTACCATATAGCCACCTTCTTCTTCTTTATTCAATAATATTTTGTAGTTGTATTGCATATTGAAAAGTTCATTACAAAAATAAAAAAATAAAATCAAAAGCTGCTGTTTGTTTGTGCTATGAAGTTCTATAGTTTTCATCAAACAACGTAGGTAAAGTTCCACATTGGTAAATAGTACAAGTGAGTGACACAACGATGATCCCATGAAATACTTCTGCTGGTCAACAAACTTTTAAGAAGATAATTATTGAGCCTAAAATAAACTACTAAATTTTATCTGCACTGCCTACCTTCTCCATTTCTTTTGCCACAGCAACAGAATGCTCATCGCCACGGTGATGCAGGTGTGCTGCAATGCTATGCCTTGTTGCTTCGTTGTGATTTTGACTTAACTTAAATACATTATCAAAACTTTCTACTTCAATACTAAAACCTACAATGGCTTTGATAAGTTTCATCACATATTCTTTTGGCAGCTTATCAAATGATGCCGCACTTTCTGTGCCTTCATATTTATTGGTGATGGCTTTTATGGCCTGGTAAGTGCCTTCTTCATCTGTAAATTTAATTTTGCCTTTTGCATGTACGGTGAGGTAATTCCAGGTGCTGGCTACCTGTGGATTTTGGTACCAGCTTGCACTTACATAAGTGTGCGGCCCGTTAAATATCACTAATACGTTTTCATTATTTTCAAAAGCTTTGTGATGATCAGTTTTTTTCATGAGGTGGCCATAAAAAATTATCCTGCCATCTTCATTCATTTCTATGGAGAGCGGGATATGTGTGGCAACAGGATATTGCTCACCAAAACCTGTGATGACGGCAAAGGGATTTTCCTTCATAAAGGCCATTACTTTTTCACTGTCTTCTTCTGTGAAATATGAAAATTTATACATGCTTAGTCATTTAATAGTTGTTGCAAAATGTCGGCAAATATAAATATTTCTTCAAAGCTGTTGTAAAGTGGTACCGGCGCAATTCTTATCACATCCGGCTCACGCCAGTCGGCAAAAATACCCAGCGGCATCAGCGTATCGAAAACTGCTTTGGCATTTTGATGTATCCTTAGTGATACCTGGCAGCCACGTTCATCGGGATTAAGTGGAGTGATGATGCTGA
>JANMVB010000572.1:0-9355 GCA_031392305.1 Ferruginibacter sp. | reverse complement strand
TGCCTTGTAAACTGCTGTAGTAAAATAATTTTTATTAATGGTATCACCAGTTACTACAGATTGGAAATAGCCACGGTTTGCAAGAAATGCCCGCATATTTGCTGCAGTAATTTTTGCATTTACACTGCTGCTAAAAATGGGGGGCTCACCCAGTTTTTTTCGAAAAAAAGCCCTGATACCTTTGGGATGTTTTGGCTGCCCTATTACATACCACCACCATACTTTATAAGGCCTGCCAAAAAAAAGTTTACTGTTCCTGGTTTTTACAGCCAGTTGCAATTGCTTGCGCAATGAGCGGGACGATGTGTGTACATTGCTATCCTTTTCAATTGTTATTACAGCGCCTTTATATATTGTTTCACCTGCAGGTACAAACCTTCGTACACCACAACCGCTGGCAAATAACAACACCATTATATAAAATATAGTTTTGCCCACGCTACTGATCGCTCCTTTTTTTTGCAATGAATAATTCGGTGAACTTGTCGTAATCCATGGTGATGAGAAAACCAATGCCGGTTTCTACCACATAGCCATCAAGCACTACCTCCAACTGATTTTTTGAATACCCTTTCATCATGTATTTTCCATCCTTTGATAATTTGTAATTCGTTGTAACGTCTGGCAGAAATCTGCTTCCTTTTTGCCTGGAAGCTTTTGCCGAACCATCCTGTCCCTCGATACCAAAATTTTTACCTACAGTTACATTTAAACGGTCATTTAAAAAATTCTTTGATACATCCACATTCAAATCATTTTTTTGTGCATCGTTGTTGGTTACAAAATCTTTGTAGGAGTTTAAATTGAGGTCGATATTAATCCCTTTGAAAAGATCGGAAGCTATCTGATCCAATGCATCAGATAAAAACCTGCTTACGCTTCCACTGGCCATATCATTAAACCCACCACCATTGCCCTTAAAAAAATCGGTGCTTTGCTCTCCTACAAAACGATCAAGCGCCAGCAGGGCAAACACCTGCTTGTTGGTGGCAGCCGTGTCTGCCCTTAACTGAATTAACTTATTTTGGATGGTAGTTTTTAACTGGTTGCTTATTTGTTTTTGCCCTGTCAATTGGATATCAAATCTTACTACCGGTTTGGTTAATGAACCGTTCAAAATCAAAAGCACCCTGAATGGAATTTGCTGGTTAAATGATTGTTCAATCCGTGGATCTATGGAGCCTACTTCGTTACCCAGCAATTCTTTAGGCGAAGTGTTGGCGATGTATTCGGCCCGGATATTTATCCGGGCATTGGCAGGATCACCGGCAAACAACATAGTACTCCCCTGCAGCACATTAAATCTTTTTTTAAGAAAATCGTAATTCAATTCATAATAACCTGAATCCGGATTATACATACCGGATAACAATAAATTACCAGATGAATCAATACCGGTTTTCAATACTGCTTCACCCTGCAGATTTAATTCATCGCCTGCTGAGGGATCAATTACAATGCGCAGGTTGGCATCTTTTGCAGTTGTTATGCGGAGATCTGGATTTAAAAAATTTGCAATGTTAACAACGGAGTCTGCCGTTGGCCTCATTAAAATTTTCTTTGAAAAATCAAAACTATCCTGGTCGATAAAACGCACCAATAACCGGGCTGCATCTGCATCCGGACTTTTTTCGGGTAGTGCCATCGTTATCTTACTGTTTTTTACAAATGCAATATTTCCCTTGTAAACAGGTAACAGTGTGGTGCCGGTTAAAGAAAGGTCTGCATCAATTACTGCAGTTCCGTAAAACTGATTGTTGATTGCCCGTGGTGCATTGATTGCATTGAAGTTGCTTGTTTTCAGATTGATTGCCAGTTCGTATTCTTTGGATGAACATTGCAACAGTGACCCATTTATGCTCATAGGGTTATTGAGCGAATCTTTAAGTGTGAACCGGTTGAAGTTTATAAATGGATAATTGAGGCTTATGTGTTGATCAATGATGGAATAGGTAGTGCCGAATTGATTGATGCTGATTGAAGTGGTGTCAAAATGAATATCACCTTTCCACCTGGGATGATTGAACTTACCTTCTAAAGTAACGGATCCATTTACAAAACCCGAAACCTGGCTGATATATTTTGTTGTAAATCGTTGCAGGTAGGCTAAGGCAAATTTTTTAATATTGAGTATGGCATCAAATTGTTTAGGCTTATCGCTGAGGTAATAGCTTCCCTGTAAATTAATATCATTGTCGTTGCCTAAAATAGTAAGTGTTGTGTTGATGACAGAATCATTTTGCTTTACGGCTGTTGCCTGCATATTTCCTAAAAAATTATTGAGAATTGAAAAGCTACTTATGATCAGATTTCCTGTGATTGCCTTCAATTTTTTATCCATTCCGCTAATGGTTATTTTACCATTTGCCAAACCTGCAATGAAGGATGTATCCTTGCTGAACCCTGCTGCAATATTGCTGGCGTCAAAATTTTGAAGCGTAATATCTACCTGGTTAGCGGCTGTATTTAATTGACTGACTGCAGTGATAGTTGCGGAATCTTTACTGATTTTAAAATTTGTAAAAACAAAACCGGTTAGGGTATTGCTGATGTTGTTATTGGGTGATACAATCCACTGTTGATAATTTAACATCACTGTATCATTTATGGAAAAAGAAAACAGTTTGTCTTTTCGAAATAGTTTGCCGGTGATATTATAACGGGGCACATTGTTGTTATCGTTGGAGGTGGCAACCAGGATTACGGTATCCCTGGTATCGCTGCCATTTGTAATTGTGTGATACAATGCGCTTGTTTCAATACGGAGGGTATCACGAAGATCTGGCTGGGCAAAAGTTGAAGCGGACATACTTACTACCAACACACTAAAAAGTATGTATCGGATAACGCGGGCAGGTCCTGATGTCACTTTTTTTGTCATATTCTTTTGTCCTCACAGTAGCGTTTTAGCAGGGCTGTATTTTAATAAATATTGCAGGTAAAGTTGCCCAATGGTATATAGTACAAGAGGGCGATGCAACGATGTTCAGGATTGATCTATAGTTTGGACAAAAAAGTATTTACAAATAAATTGCACTCATTGTGCATTAAAAAATTAAAACGGATAACCAATTGCCAGGTTCAATACCAGGTTTTCCTTTCTCCATTGTTTGTTACCAAAACTAACTTCATCAATTACCCACCTTGGGCCACCAGTTAAATAAGGTTTGCGAATGGGGAAAGCAGCGTCTATCCTTAACACCAAAAAATTTACATCAACCCGAATTCCTGCGCCGGTGCCCACTGCCAGCTTGCTCAAAAAATTGCCTGAAAATTTTGAACCAGGCCGTTCAATATCCTCACGCATGGTAAAAATATTTCCGGCATCTACAAAAAAAGCCCCCCTTACTATGGAGGCAATTTTAAACCTCAGCTCTGTATTCATTTCTATTTTTACATCTCCCGGCTGATCGGGCAGGTAACCATTATTCAGCAAAGCTGCGTTGCCTGCATAGTAAGTGCCTGGCCCCAAACTACGTGCCCGCCATGCCCTGAGGCTGTTGGTGCCGCCAATAAAAAACTGCTTGATAAAAGGCATGGTATTGCTGTTGCCATAACCATATCCGGCACCTATTATCAGCCTGCTGGCAAGTTCGTTAATACGCTGCCTGCGCCTTGCTTTTCCTATGGCCATATAATGCCTCAGGTCAACCTCCCCGCGGATGTACTGTGAGAACGCCGTGCCAAATATTTTTTTCTGATTTCCATTGTCAAGATTGGCCCCGGTGATGAGGCCAAGCAGGTTGCCCGATACATCTGCATTGCCATTAAAATAAAGATTGTGTTTTTTATTATTTGGCTTTGCCTGTGTGTTGTAATTAAAATTATAATTAGAGCCAATGATAAACTGCCGCTCAATACTGCGGCGAAGTGTTATGCTGGCATCAAGATTTTTTTGAAACTCAGGAGTGATAGCCGAAGGCAATACATAATTTATAGCAATGGGATTAAACTGGTGCTCGGTGGTAATCAACGAATTCCATACCCAGCCATAGCTTCCTTTCAACGAATTGAGTGTATATTGATCTGTACGCCTGAAATATTCGTACCCCAGGTTAATCTTTGTTTGGGGAACAAAATCACTGTTTTTGCCAAAGCGCAACGGCCCGTAAATTCGTGGGATCAGCAAATCTAAATTTGCACCATACCGGCTGGTTGAAAAATTTTGCTGACCGGAAATCTGGGTTTCGAGCCCTACAAATGCACTGAGTGTTAGTTGCTCTGCACTGCGAAAAGCATTGCGGTCTTTAAGGCTTACGGTAAAAGTGGAGCCGGTGCTGTTATTTGATTTTGATAAGCCAGAAACCTGCGCCTTGGCAGAATACCTGTTGTTGGGAGATAAATAATAATAGGTGTTTAAGCGGCGGTCGTTTACAGTATCTACCTCCTCGAACCGCGCCTTTACGAATTTGTACACACCAAGGCTCACCAGTCTGCTGAGCGTAAGGTTATGGTCGTTGCGGTTATAAATATCGCCGGGGTGAAACCTGATATTGCGGCGGAACATTCTTGGATTAAATTTTTTATAAGGGTCCACCACATAAAAACTATCGTAAAAATTTGCCGTGGCTTTTGAGAAAGTGGTATCTGCTGCCAGGCTATAATCAGCGTAAATAATTACATCGCCAATGCGGTAAGGATACCTCGCCTGTGGTGGAGTTTCGGGTTTTACCTGCACATACATATTTACTTTGTTGTTGCCAACGGTACTATCCACTTTTACCAACAGGTCGTTATCGCTAAAAAAGAAAAAGCCGCGTTGTTTTAAACGGGTATCAATCCTTACCCTTTCGGCTTTTATTACATCCAGGTCGTAAGCCCTGTTCCTGCGCAATTGCGACCGCCTCGTAACAGCCCTTATTGCCTTGCTTAACTCACTTGAATCTGTAGGAAAATTTACGGTATCAATCAGGTACTGTACGCCGGGCCTTGTAGTAAACACTGCTGAAGTACGCTGCTGTTTTGTAGTAGTATCAAACGCCACCTTGCCTTTAAAATACCCACGGTTCTCCAGCCGGTTTTCCAGTATAGCACGGTTCTTTTCAAAATTAACTGAGCTGGCATACACAGGTGCCTCACCCGATTTACGCAGGAAGTAACGCAGACCCTTACCTGTAGGCGTACCCGCAATATTATACAACCATAATTTTATGCGCAGGCCTAAAATTTTGCTGTTTGGCTTTGGCAAAATAATTCCTTTCAATTCATCCTTCAGCACTGCCTTTTCAGCTTTGGCGCTGCTATCCTGCGACTTGTAACTTATTGTAGAACCCACGTATAAAGTTTCTCCTTTGGGCAAATATTTTGTATTACTGCATGCGGTAAATAAAACCACAGTAGTCACTATGCAGCAGCCTGAAAAAATATTTCGCTGATATCTGTACCCTTTTTTCATTGCTTAAATATTAATCCCTCTTCATTTATTCTATTATAACGGGAGACCAGTTTTTTTTAATTCCCGTAAAAATTATTTGTTAACCAACATTGATTATAATGGCATCGACATTGGCGACGCTCCGTTCGAATTCAGTTTTTCATGGCATCATTGGCTTCCTGGTTTTATTACCCAAAAAAAATCGGGCAACCAAAAAACACCGGTATTTTTTTGAACTGAAGTAATTTATTCATTTTCCTTTTTCTCTGTTTCCTTTTCTTTTTGTTCAATTTGTTTTTGCACTTTTTTCATCAGCTTATCCCTTTCCTTCTTAAAATTTTTCTCTCTTTTTTCTGCCTCCGTTTGCTTGTAAAATATTTGTTTAAACTCATTAAAATCCAACGTAAATATGAACGACACGCCTGATTCAATTACCTGTCCTTCTACCACACCTTCATAACGGTTGCGCCTGTATGCCCGTAATGTATAACGTCCGTCTTTGCTCAGCAGGTAATCCAGCGCAACATCACCTGCAATATTGCTGCCATTTTGATTTGTATTTGCCGGGCCTTCCAGTTCAAAGTTGCTGCCAACGCTTACCCGTAGCCTGTCGTTTATCAAACGTTTTGATACACCCACGGTAAGGTCGGTCCTGCTGGCCCTGGTACCGGATGAATAATCGTCTTCTGTATTTACACCAAAATTGAGGTCAACACCTTTTATAAGGCTGCCTGCAAGATTGTTCAATTGCTCTGTAAGAATGCGGCTTACACTTGTTTTTGCTGTGCCCAACAAAGAGGCACCTTCTGCAGCATTCTGCAATGGGTTTTCCTGCACAAACCTGCCCAATAATAACAAGGCAAAAACCTGTTTATTTAATTCCGCCTCATCTCTCCTCACCTGTTCCAGTTTGGTTTCCACACTGGCCCACCGTGATTTTTGATTATCCGGTAATTCTATATCGAAGGTGATTACAGGCTTTAGCAATTCGCCTTTCATTTTAAGTAACACATTGAAAGGAATTTTTTCTTTAAAGCGGTTTACATCTGATGGAGGAAGGTTTGACAACTCACTTTGCAGCAGGTTAATGGGTTGTGTGTTGGCCACATATATCGCAGTAATATCCACGGTTGCACTCATCATATCCCCCGTCCAGGTAAGTACACTTCCGGGCTGTATCTGGAACTGTCTTTTTAAAACACTCATCGTTAACTGGTAGGAGCCACTCTGCAATTCGTAATTGCCTGTAAGGCTGATTTTGCCACTCTTATCAATGCCACCTGATAAGTTTGACTTACCCCTTATCCTTAATGCATCCCCACTTCTTTCATCAATCACCAGGGTAATTTGTGCGGCTGTATCAGATTCTAAGGTGCCGGTAATATCCATACCGGCCATTTTAGGAAAGCGCAATAAAGTATCTGGCAACGTGGCAAACACGCTATCCTTTTCGCCTCCATATACATCCACAAATTTTACCACACCGTCACGGTTTTCAATCTCCGGACTGGTGCTCGGTAATACAAAAGTTATATCTGTTCCCTTGTTTATTTTTAAATCGGCATTTACAACGGGTGCTACAAGGGTGCCTTCAATATCCACATCTGCATCCATAACTAATTTTCCATAGTACAGGGCACCTTGTTTTTTAGGCACATTCAATACCCTGAAATTATTTGCATTCAGGTTTAAATCAAAACGGTAGCCTTTAAAATATTCAGTATAAATTTTACCATCAATTACTGCGATATTGCCTGTTGAATCAGTAAGGGTAAACCGATCTAAAGTAATGTCGTTTGCGGTGATGGCAATCTCTTCGTTTGATAAGTGCAGCTTTTCTCCGGATGCGGCCGGGGTAATGTTTGCATTTTCAAATCTTACTGCGCCCAATACTTCTGGTTTGGTAGTGGTGCCTTTCATTACTACCTTTCCTTTTAAGCTGCCATCCGCTTCGGTTAATGCACCAAAACTTAACGGCTTTACACTAGCCATATTCAGGTTAATAATATCCAAAACCAAATCCATCCTGCCTTCGCCGGTATAATATTTACCCAACAGTTTTATATCGTTTCCGTGGCCGGTAATGGCCACATCTGCATTGTAGGCATTGGCAGTTTCATTATCAATTTTTACGGAAATATTACCTATAGTATCAGTTTTGTAAGTAAGGTTATCCACCCTTATATCCGAGGTAAAAACCGGTGCAGTTGTTATATTTCGAACGGCTACATTTCCATTAATGGTACCATCTACAAATAACGAATCCTGCTCGGCCAGGTTGGTGAGTGTTTTAATATGAAAGTCTTTTAAAACAATATCAATAGGTGCCCTTACACTTTCTGTTTTTGAGTTTATACTCAGTGATTCCCCTTTGTTACTGATACTAAAATTATGTACCACAATACCCGTACTATCGTACCTGAAATAATTGCTTTTATCTACCGCCCATTTATCATAGTCAAGCATCAGCGTATCAGACAAACTTGCTTTGATCCCTTTATTTACCTGTGCTACTTTTACGCCAAGGCCGTATTTATCTTTTCCTTCAACGTCTTTAATGTTAAGGGTAGAAAATAATTCATTATTTGCTATATGGCCAACAAGATTTGTTTTCTGCAACTCGAAACTTTTTGTACCAGCTTTGTTAACGGTAGCAGCAAAATTGAGCTGGCTAATATCATTACCTGCAGACACCGTCAGGCTATCCAACACCTGGGTACCGATTTGCAATTTCGGGGCATTTACCAACAGGTTTAATTTTTGCGCCTGCCCGTCAAAATCTGCATGAAGGCGCATGGTATCGGTGCCGGCAATTGATGGAACAATGGTAAATAAAAGGCTGTCTGGAATTATCGTTGCATCCAGTACCCACTGGTCTTTGGCGATAAGCGTATCTTTCATCCCCAGGCTGTAATATTTATTTACTACCTGCATGGCACCGGTGGCAAAAGTGGCCAGGTTATATTTGCCTGTTAAATCGGCATGGGCAATTTGTGAGCGTAGTTTTATGCTGTTACCCGTATCAGACGCACTTGCTACAATTAATAACGAATCTGCCTGGAAACGTTTACCATCATTAAAAATTACAAAGTCATTTATTTGTATTGTTCCATTGGGCGCCTTCATATCTATTGAAGGAATGTCTGCAATTACATTTCCATGCAACCGCATATCATTAGTAGTGAAGCCAAGCGGCTGCAATAAAATACTATCCAGTAATAAGCGCACTTTAATATTTGTTGCAAATTTATCGTCCACCATAGCCTGGCTATGCAGGGTAAAAGCAAGGCTTTTATCACTCATGTTTGCATCTATAAATGCATTCCCTTTCCGGATGTTAGCCGCAAGGGATAAGTTTTGATAATTGTACCCTTTTACATAAGCAGCTCCTACCTGCGCCTGTGCATTTGCATTCATGCTGGCGGGTTTAAAACCGCTACCTTTTACTGCAAATTTCATAGTAACCTTACCAAGTAATGTATCCTGCTTTAAAAGATACCCCACATCAAGATTGTTAGTGCTCCCTTTTAAATTGTATGACTCTTTGCCTGTATTCAAATAACCTGCAAGGCTTGCTGCACCTTTGTTGGTTTGCAACTTCATGTTGGTATAAAAATTTGTGGCCAGGCCTTTAAAACTTCCACTCAGCTTTAATATTTCCGGCACCCTTATATTGGGAGGTATTGTATTAGGCGGGAGCAGGTTTACTATATCTGTCCGGGTGGTTTGGAAATTGTCAACGTTCAAATCGTAGGATGTCTTGTTAGGGTCAGGCAACCCTTTTATATTGCCTGAAATACTTAGCATGGTACTGCCAATGCCGCTTACCTGCAGTGCAGGTATTTTAAGATCATTGATGAACCCTTTTACGTTTCCATTTATATGTATTACTGCCTGCTCGTTGCCTTTCATATTTGCTTGTAGCTGGGGTGCAAACACCAACATATCTTTTACAGCTATATCAGTTTTAGTAAGGTTAGC
>JANMVB010000516.1:0-2940 GCA_031392305.1 Ferruginibacter sp. | reverse complement strand
TCATAAACAAAATAAATTTTTGCCTGCAAGCCATATCCCGGTGGTTAATGAACAATATCTGAAAGATGAGAAACCAGATTTTGTGCTTATTCTGCCCTGGAATATTAAGGATGAAATAACTGAACAGCTTTCTTACATCATGGAGTGGGATGGTAAATTTGTTACCGCAGTGCCTGATCTCCAAATCATATAAAACCGGATGAAGAAAATACTAGTTACGGGTGCAACAGGTTTTATCGGGAATTATGTGGTGGCAGAACTTTTGAAACAAAATTATTTTGTGATTGCATCCTCATCCGATATCGGGAAAGCTAAGCAGGCAGATTGGTATTCTTTGGTAAAATATATTCCTTTCAACTTAAATGAATTTGATGATGAGGTTGATTATGCGGCCTATTTTGGCCATCCCGATGCGATGATACATTTGGCATGGGAAGGCTTGCCCAATTACAAAGGCGCTTTTCATTTGGAAGAAAATTTTCCGCGGCATTATTCTTTTATTAGAAATCTTGTTATAAACGGATTAAGGGATATAACTATTACGGGCACCTGTTTCGAATACGGAATGCGGGAAGGTTGTTTATCCGAAGACATGGAAACGCATCCTGCCAATTCATATGCAATTGGGAAAGATGCGCTGCGGAAGCAACTGGAGGAACTGCAACATCAAATAAATTTTACATTAAGATGGGTAAGATTATTCTATATGTATGGCAAGGGGCAAAATCCTAATTCCTTACTTTCGCAGTTGGATAAGGCACTGGCAAATGGTGAAAAGGAATTTAATATGAGTGGCGGGGAGCAGGAAAGAGATTATTTACCTGTAGAAAATGTGGCCACGTACATCGTCAAGATCACCTTACAAAACGAAGTAACAAGTGTGATTAACTGCTGCAGCGGAACACCGGTAAAGGTGAGAACATTTGTAGAAAAATATTTATCGGAAAAGAATATGCATATTCAACTTAACCTGGGATATTATCCTTATGCAGATTATGAGCCCATGCGTTTTTGGGGGGATGATGGTAGGTTAAAAAGCATTATAAACAGATTATGATTATTAAAGATAATTTTTCAGAAAATATGGATAGAAATTTGGAAACTGTATTCAGACAGACCAATGTACCCGTATTTCAAAATAAAGTATATCCATCTCCCGAACAGGCTTTAATTGCAGAAAAAGGCCAAGTTGAATTAGTACAATCTTTAATATCGGGCTTTGTATTCAATAAGTCGTTCATTTCCCATAAAATGAATTACGATGTACATTACCAGAACGAGCAAAGTAACTCGGGGGTTTTTAAAAATCACCTTTTAAATGTGTTGCATATTCTAGAATCTTTTGGCGTTGAAAATAAGAAAGTAGTAGAAGTGGGCTGTGGAAAAGGTACCTTTTTTGAAATGATGTTGAAAGAAGGTATAGATTGCTGGGGGTTTGATCCTACTTATGAAGGTAGTAATCCCCGGATAAGAAAAGAATATTTTGACGAAACCCAAAAAGGAATATCGGCAGATGTAATCATAATGCGTCATACACTTGAGCACATTACACGGCCATTCTCTTTTTTACATACAATTGCAAAAGCAAACGGGTACAAAGGTTTTTTATTTGTTGAAGTGCCAACTTTGGATTGGATAATTAATAAAAATGCATTTTGGGATATTTTTTATGAACACTGTAATTATTTTACGGAAGAGAGTTTGGGCAATATGTTTAACGATGCAGTAACCGGTAATTTTTTTAATGGGCAATACATTTACCTCTGGGCCGATTTAAGTAAAATAAGAAATACAATCTCGGGAAATCTGAACTTTACCAGGTATGATACCTCATCGTTTGAAAAAAAAATAGAAGAATATAAAAAAATGCTCACTAATGCTAATTCATTTGCAGTTTGGGGTGCGGGAGCAAAAGGATCAACTTTTCTGAACCTGCTTGATAAGGAAAGAAAAGCAGTTCATTATGTAATTGACATAAACCCCGCAAAACAAAATAAATTTATCGCGGGCACAGGACACCCTATTTTTAGTCCTGATATTTTAATGCAAAAGCCTGTTGAGAATATTTTAATAATGAATGAAAATTATGCCGGGGAAATAAAGCAACAAATAATTCAATACAATATTTCTGCAAACACATTAAGTTTATAATATGAGTGAAATAGAAAAATTTAAGAAGGAAAGAGAAGAAAATATTTTATTGCAGGGCACCAATGAACAGTTGAAAAATGCTGCAGCTGCATTTATGCATGATTCAATCAATTCCCGGTACTCTTATAATTTTACCTGGATGGGGAGGCCCATAATACAGTACCCACAGGATATGATTGCAATGCAGGAAATTATCTGGGAAGTTAAACCAGACCTGATTATTGAAACTGGTATAGCACATGGAGGGTCATTAATATACTATGCCTCTTTATTGGAATTGATTGGAAAAGGTGAGGTACTGGGGGTAGATATTGATATAAGGGAACACAATCGCCATGAGATAGAAACGCATCCAATGTTTAAACGCATTAAGATGATACAGGGATCATCTATTGATCCGACAATAGTTACCCAGGTAGCATCGCATGCAAAAGGTAAAAAGACTGTTCTTGTAACACTTGATTCCAATCATACTCATGATCATGTTTTAACTGAATTGAAAATGTATTCACCTTTTGTTTCATTGAATTCTTATTTGGTAGTTTATGATACAATAGTTGAAAAATTGCCCTTGGATTCTCTGCCTGGCCAACAAAGACCCTGGAGTAAAGGCAATAATCCCTGGACTGCCTTAAATACTTTTATTGACGAAAACCCGCAGTTTACCATAGATGAGTCTATTAACAATAGACTTTTAATTAGTGTGGCTCCTGACGGGTATCTAAAAAGAATAAAATAGTAATTGAATGGGATCAGAAAAAACAGAAAAACCGTGGGTAAGTTTTTGCA
>JANMVB010000464.1:0-3167 GCA_031392305.1 Ferruginibacter sp. | reverse complement strand
ATGGCTTCGTTCAACTGTTCTAAAAAAAGTTCATCCGTTTTTGTATGCGCCATGCTTTTAATATGCACCAGCGGGGAGCTTACAAAATATTCTTTAATCTTGGCCCGGTTCGAAAGCAGGTTTGCAATTTGCACCCGCAGGAACTCAGGTGAAAATGGTTTTTCTATATAGGCATCGGCACCGGTTTCAAGCCCTTCAATTTTAGATTGTAACGTATTTTTTGCCGTTAATAATATTACCGGGATATGGCTGTATTCAAAATTTGTTTTTATTATTTTGCATAATTCGTAGCCGTCAATTACCGGCATCATAATATCACTGATTACCAGTTGAACTACTTCCTGCTTAAGTTTATCAACTGCCTCCTGTCCGTTCAATGCTTTGATGACCGTGTATTTTTCGTTTAGCTCATCTTCAATAAATTCAAGAATTTCTTCATTGTCATCTACTACTAATAAAACGGGTTTCATACATTATTTTTTCAGTGATTAATTTCTTGCTGCTGGCTGATTGGTATTTTAAGAAAAAATACATTCAGGTCATTTTCAGGTGTTTTGATATCGAGAATTCCTTTGTGCAGTTCGGCCAGTGAACGGGATAGTGCCAACCCGATACCGGTGCCTTTTTGTTTCTCTGTTTCTTTAAGCCTGAAAAATGGTTCAAATATTTTTTCTTTCATTTCCATCGGCACCAGGTAACCGTCATTTTTAATTTCAATGGTAAAATAAATATCTTGTTTACTAAATGGCAACAAGATGATAATTACTTTGCTTTTTGAATATTTTATTGCATTGCTAAACAGGTTGGTTAATATTTTTGTAAATGCTTCTATATCTATAAATGCTACCAGGTGGCCCTCCGGCATTTCCATCTTAAAACTAACGTTTTTTTGTTCGGCCAGTGGTTTAAAATTTAAATAAGTTTCTTCTAATAATTCTGAAATATCTGCCTGCACATAGTTAAGGCTAAAGCCCTGTATTTCTGTTTGCCTGAAATCCAGTAACTGGTTACTTAAATCAATCAGCCGGTTGGTATTACGCTCCATAATTTTTAGGCTTTCCTTTATCCCTTCAACAGCGCCGGTGTTCCTGATTACTTTTTCCAACGGGCCTTTAATGAGCGTTAAGGGTGTTCTTATTTCGTGAGCTACGTTTGTAAAAAACTCAATCTTTGCCTGAAATATTTCTTTCTCTTTTGCAATTTCGAGGTACTCAATTTTTCGCCTGTTTTTTTCCTCTATTCTTTTGTGATAATTATGAATGAGGTAATAAATAAAGAGCATGGCGCCGAGCACATATAAAAAATATGCCCAGGTAGTTTGCCACCAGGGAGGTAGGATATGGATAGTAAATTTTGTTTCCTTTTCATTGGAAATCCCATCACTGCGTGAACTCTTTACTTTGAAAATATATGTGCCCGGGGATAGTTCTGTAAAATATACTTTCCGGTTAGTTTTAAGGTGTATCCAGTCCTTATCAAGCCCTTCCATTTTATAAGCATATTCCGACATCTCAGGCGCCGTATAACTCAACGATGCAAAATCTATACTGAATGTTGCCTGGTTATGTTTAAGGGTTATTTTATCTGTGTTGGTTATTGACTTTGTTAACAGCGGACCTACCTTTGCAATAGGTACTTCCTTATTAAAAATCTGAAAACCGGTAATGTAAACAGGGGGCACAAAGGAATCTTTTGTAAATTCATCCGGATGAAAACTGATCATTCCTTTTACACTGCCGAAATACATTTTTCCGCCCTTGTCTTTGTAGGCGGAATTAAAATTAAACTGATCACTTAAAATTCCGTTTGCCCTGGTATAAACAACAGTTTGTTCGGTTAGTATATTAAAACACACCAGCCCCCTCGATGTTGAAATCCATAAGTTGCCCTTGTTATCTTCGAGCATACACAAAATAAAATCACTTGGAAAACCATTTTGTGTGGTATATCTTTTAAACTCATTTTCCCCGCTGTTCATCCTGCACAAGCCGCCTTCAGTTGCAAACCACAAATTGTTTTTACTGTCTGTAAAAATGCTGTTCACCCTGTCGCTGGCCAAACTGTTATTGTTTGCGGCACTGTACCTGAAATTACCTACGCTGCTTGTTTTTGTATTAAAATAATTAACGCCATTTCCATAAGTGCTACTCCATATAATATCCTGATTGTCTTTTAAAATATGGGTGTACCAGTTATTAAAAGGCATGCCAGGTATTAAAGTAAAGTTGTTGCTTTTTTTATTAAATGAATATGCGCCCCTGGTAGTGCCAAGCACTATTTCACCGGTATTCATTTTCGAAATATGATAAATGAAATTGCTTTTCAATGCATTGTTTTCCTGGCTGCCTGAATAGTGGCGAACAACTTTTCCTGTTTTGATATTGAGTATATCCAGGCCATTTTCAAAGGTGCCTACCCACAGTTCATTACCATCCATAAACAGGCCATGTATGTTTGTGCTCGAAATACTGGTTGTATTTCCTGCGGGTAAAAAATGAGTGAAGCGTTTTGTGCCGGTATCAAATTTATTTAAGCCTGCGTCTTCTGTGCCAATCCACAGGTTTCCATGCTCATCCTGGTGTATTTCCCTTATTACATTTCCACTCAAAGAATTTTCACCAATTTTAGGAAAGTACTTTTTGAAATGTGTATTTTGCCCTGAGTAAAAATTAACACCGCCAAAGTAAGTGCCTGCCCAAATATTACCTTCCATATCTTTTACAAAACCGTACACGGCATTATCAGAAATAGAGTAGGGGTAGCATGGTGGGATTTTCTACAGACCAGCCGGGCGGCTCGAGCAGCCTCGAGAAGATGCTGTCGCTGCTCGATGTCTTCACCACCGCGGCGCCGGCCTGGTCGACCGAGGACTTGATCCGTTTGTCCGGCAATTCGCGTTCGACCTGTTACCGCTACATCAAGGTGCTGCAGGAGGCGGGGCTGCTGACGCCGGTTGCCGGCGGCGCCTGGATGCTCGGCCCGCGCATCATCGAGCTCGATCGCACCATGCGGCTGTGCGATCCCGTGACCATCGGCGGCGGGCCGCCGATGCGGCATCTGGCGCAGGACACCGGGCACAGCGCGCTGTTGTGTGTGCTGTTCAGCGGCCGCCAACCTTTTTGTTGGTCTGCACTGCCATCCAACCGTTGGTAAAGCTGGCGATCACG
>JANMVB010000398.1:0-5051 GCA_031392305.1 Ferruginibacter sp. | reverse complement strand
TTTTTGTTGTCGGGTTTTATTCAAATACTAAGATTAGTAACGAAGAAGACACAATAAGGAGTGCTATGGCTGATGGACAAAAATCAATCTGATTTTATAAATCGATATGAGCGTATTATATTTATTCCATCTCCATTTGATTCTACATTATTATTGATCTTAAAATATGCCTGAGAACCATTTTTGAATGTGTCTACAACTGAAATTTCATTTGATGCTTCATTAACATCTGATATATTAGAAGATATTCTGATTATTTTTCCAGCTAGTTCTTCTGCTTTCCCTATCAATAATTCTTTTATCTCTCCGGTTGCAATAATATTTTTATCATTTACTCTTAATACAATATTGCTCCCAAGTTGGGCATTACCAATATCAACAGTAAGATAAATATTTTCTCCTTTTTTAATAGAGACAGTTGCATCGGAAAGCGTTATATTTCTTGTTTTCATATTCTTTTGATTATCCCCATTAGGCAATATTGCAGTAGTTGTGCTGTGCTTTATCACATTCAATGTATCTGTTGGCTGTGCTTTCTCCTTTTTGGCTGGCTCTGCCTTAGGATACATTAAAACAAATACAGTAATAAGAATTGCAGATAACGCAATGATCGCTGTTACTTTAAAAAAACGGGATTTACTGAAGCTTTTTATTGACAGGTTTAAACCTTCAGGCTGTTGTGTTTTTAATATGCTTGTAATAGCACGAATAAGCCGCTCCATATCGTTATTGAAGTCAGGGTCAGGGCGAATGTGCAAAGAATTAAGTTCTGTTAAAGATTGCAGGGATGGCGGTAGCAAGCCCGGATCCGGCATTTCCATACCATCCAGTAATAAAGGCAATACAATAATACCATGTTCTAAGGCTGTTTCTATTTCACAACGAACCGTATCACCTGGATCAGCCAGCCGTGGCGTTCCTTTCTTATCGGTAACAGTCAACCAACTGTTACCAATCACCACTAATACCACATCACAGGAAATTATTGTGTTTTTGATGTATTGCCGGAAATTTGTGGCCACAGGAATAGAATCAACATCCTTAAATATCTCCTCTCTTTTAAAGTGTTTCAGTAAATGATCATATATGCGACCAGTCACATGGCCAGAATCAGACCGCCGGTAAGAGATAAAAATTTTACTCATTTGTGAGCATTATAAAACATATATGCTATTAATAGACCAAACACTTAAGCCATTTGTTGAAAATTTAAACTATAAATTTCTTCATTAATGGTAGTCGAAAATAACTTAACTTATTTGAAATAAAAAAATGACGGATACTTCGCCTTGGATTTCGTGGCACACGAACGTTTCTCCCATCCGCCCTGGTTCAAAGCACACCAACCAACGCAACGGCAGTCTCATGCCCCTGCCTCGTAATGATACATCATCACTGTAAAATCACTCTCCCAATACCCGTCAATAAACTGTATGTTGTCTGTTAATTTATTGCAGAAAGCCAGTATGAGATCCGGGCTATAAGATGTAATTATCCCATCGGGGTCTGTTGTTTTTTCCAGCAAATTAAAACCAAAACCTCTTCTACAATTGTTGAATAATTTTTCAATCATTTTAAATACATACATCGGATCGCTGTTGCGGTAGCTCAATGCGCCGCAGGCAATGATATAATCCACGAGAGGCAATTTTGCTGCTGAAAAGTCTCCTTCAAAAAATACTGTTTCAGTTAACCCGCCATATCGGTCAATGGCTACATTTAAAAAGGCAGGTATCTGTTCAATACCCAGGTAGCGGAGCCGCGGATAAATTTCAGCCAGGTAATTTCTAAGATCGCCATAACCGCAACCAACATCCATCACCTGGCAATCATTGAGATCGCCAATCCGGGAAAGTATTTTATAGCGGGCCGTTTGTGCTTCAGCAGTTTTCCAGCCCAGTGCTGAGCAGTTGTTATCACCGTGCTTTTGAACAAGGTATTGGTGAAACCTGAAAATAGCCGCCGTATCAGGTAAGTGCATATAAAATAGTTAACCGGCACATCGTGTATTTTATGTACTGCAGCCGGGATAAAGTTATCCGGGGTTATCCGGGTTTGCAATTTATGAAATGATTCCTGTAAATTTATTAGCTTGTGCCTTCAAACGCCGGCGGATAAGAGAGGCTGCATTTAATTTTCTTCCAAATAATCAATCAACCTGCGGTTGAGTGAACAGCAGCTACCGGTCTAAATTTACCTCCATACCATTTGAAACTAAACCCAGCCAAACCCAGGGTATCTATTTCATTCACCAAATTAAAACAACTTTTTTATGGCAGACGAAACAGGTAAAGAACAATCTAAAACAACATGGCCATTGGTCAAATTTCAATTCGCTGTTAAGATTGGGGATAAAGAAGCTTTTTTCCAGGAAGTAACTGGATTAAGTGCAGAAATACAGCAAATTGAATACCGGCAAGGAAACAGTAAAGAATATTCAACTGTAAAAATGCCGGGGATTAAAAAATTCGGAAATATTACGCTTAAAAAAGGAATTTTTAAAGATGATAAAGGTTTTTGGGAGCTTTACAAAGCTGTTACGATGAATCAATTTGAAAGAAAAACAATTACCATCTCATTGCTTGATGAAGCAAATGCAGTCGCAATGTCATGGACACTTGCCAATGCTTTTCCCTGTAAAATTACAGTGACTGATATGAAATCTGATGCCAATGAACCGGCAGTGGAATCAATGGAACTTGCACATGAAGGATTGGCCCTTGCGTGAAAGAACAGAACATGATAGATTAGTAACGAAGAAGACACCGGACGGAATCGGCTCTACCGCCTGCCAGTATCATCCACGAAAGCAAATAATTATCAATAACCTTTGTAAGCTCTATTATTAACGCCCCGATTATGGGTAGATTGACGTGAACCATTGCAAGCCGATAAGAGTAATATCAATATTACAAATATTGGCAGAAATTTGTTTAGATTGTTTTTCACAGGTTTATTTTTGGTTTCAAAGTGAAGGTCGTACAGATTTACCGAGATCGATGTAGTAATTGAACGTTTGTGATCGCACTTTATTGTGAGTACCTAATACCAGGAGGATTTCCGTGTTTTCACCTCAGGAACACCTCTACTATTAAGTATGGCAGTTCCTTTTTAAATTGCCCTTTCTTAAATATGTAAAGTGCGGTGAAAGAGACCACGGCAGAAGATAGACAGTTTTTGATGGTAATGATTTAACTATAAAAATCATAGACCAAACTATTAGTAACCTGCTACCTCTCGCCTACACCAAAGCTCACGATGAGACGGTACCGGGAAGATTAGGTCAAAATCACGGCAATACTTTTCATCCTGCTATGCAACCAGTATGATGTTATGGAACAAAAGCCGGGCACAGCAATTTCAACCTGGTGCTAGCCTGCCGTTCATATAATTTCAATTGAGCAGCTCCAGGCAGTAATTATCTTTACTCTATGATTACATTCATTGCCTGGATCATCCTTTTTATTCTTTGCTGGCCGCTGGCTATTTTGGCTTTGGTATTATATCCTGTTTTTTGGATACTGACACTCCCATTCAGGTTAATTGGAATTGCAGTGGATGGCATTTTTGGTTTACTGAAAGGAATTATTACGCTTCCAAACAGAATGCTACAACGCTAGCACTTAGTAACTCGAACTGATCATCGCTCCGGACTTCGCAACATCCCTGGCTCCGCTTTGTTTCGTGGCTCACGAACCTCTCTCCGCAATCAAGCTCCATACAACACAGTAAAAATATTCTTTAAAAAACCAAATTTCATCAATACCAGTTTCATAAAACCTTGTGGTAGAATAAGGAGAGTAAGATGCCCAGTTTGATACCAACATGGTAGAAGGGCTCCCAAAAGTTTAATACATTTTGTTTAACCAGCATCAATACATTTGGCAGCATCGTTGTAGCTTGTCTCGTCAGCTTGACGGGATCACTCACTTGTACTGCATACCTATGGGCAGCTTTAATTGCGTTATAAATAAATCGCAATTCCTTCCTGTTGTTCGGGTTTTATTCAAATACTAAGATTAGTAACGAAGAAACACCTGGACGGAGTCCTGCACCTGAGGGGTATGGAAAATACCTGCTGTTTACTGCCCGCTTATACACCATCCTAACCATTTATATAAACTGAAGGGCAGGTATGTTATGAGAAGATATATTTGCATTACTTCAGCACTCAACATCATACTCAACTTTTGGAACGGCGGCGGTTGCCGTACACTCATTCTATTTAACCAATTAAAGCTTATCGCATGAAAAAATTATTTATCCTCAGCATCTCTATATGCCTGTTGCTGCCCGTGATGTCGCAAGAGCCCGCCGCTAAAATTGACAGTCTCGTGAGTGCCTACAACAGGCTGCATAAATTTAACGGCACCGTACTGGTAGCTAAGCAGGGCAGCGTTTTGTTGAACAAAGGATATGGTTACCGAAATGTAGCAGCCAAAACGCCCAATGATGACAAGAGCATTTTTCAACTGGGTTCCATTACCAAACAATTTACTGCAGCCGTTATCCTTAAATTGCAGGAAGAAAAAAAGCTGTCTGCTTCCGACCCCATAAGCAAATACTTTCCCGGTTTTCCTAAGGGCGATAGCATCCGGATAGAACATCTGCTCACCCATACATCGGGCATTTATAGTTATACGAACGATCGCACATTTATGGAAAAAGAAGTGAGCATACCCAAAAGCAAGGAACAGATGATCGCAATGTTTAAAGATAAGCCGCTTGATTTTTCGCCGGGCAGCTCCTGGAATTATTCTAATAGCGCTTATTCCCTGCTGGGTTACATTATCGAGGCCGTAACAAAAAAATCTTATGAGCAGGCAATGCGCCAATATCTTTTCAATCCTTCGCAAATGACGCATAGCGGTTTTGATTTTACGCACCTGGCGCATCCAGACAAAACAACCGGCTATTTTGTAGCCAATGATAAAGAAGCCCAGCCAGCGCCCATTGTTGATTCAACAGTATCTTATTCGGCAGGATCTGTTTATTCCACCACAGGCGACCTGTACCGCTGGCACAACGTGCTGCAAAATAATAGAGTGTTG
>JANMVB010000345.1:0-5645 GCA_031392305.1 Ferruginibacter sp. | reverse complement strand
TCGTAACCTAACAGATGACTTTTTGTATTGGAAAAATAGGTTAGGTTGGTTGTAAAATCATGTTCCCACACATTATCCCCTATTTTTTCAAATGCCTTTCTAAACCTCGATTCGTATTTCTTTACAATTTGCTGGCTCTCTATTTCTTTGGTGATATCCTGCTCCAATGAAAAAAAGCCTGTGATTTCATTTCGCTCATTCCTAAGCGGCTGCCCCTGTAACCGCACCCAATAAGTGCTGCCATCTTTTCTATAATTCAACATTTCGCAGGTAAATGGTTCACCTTTTTTAAGTGCCTTTTTTAAATTTTCTATATTTTCCTTATTAGTTTCAGGGCCATGCATAAATGAACCCGGATTTTTCCCCCTCACCTCATCAAGCGTATAACCCGTATTTTTTGTAAAGCTTTTATTTACCCATGTAATACTTCCGGTTACATCCATCATGATAACCACATTCTGATTTTCTTCTGCTATCAGCGATAAAATACGGAATTTTTCTGCCTGCTCTTTTTCCTGGGTAATGTTCTCTACTATTGCAAAATACTCTGCAACTTCACCATGTTCATCTAATACTGCCTGGCCTTTTATTCTTGCCCAAAACCAGCTTTTATCTTTACGGTAATGTATTACTTCGGTTGCAAAACTTTTGCCTGCTAAAAATTTGTCTGCCATCTTCGAAATGCTTTCCCTGTCGGTTAATGGGCCGATACCAATATTTATAGCATTCTGCCCAATAATTTCATCAAGGGAATAACCTGTAAGTTTTGTAAAGCCTTCGTTTGCCCATAAAAATGTACCCATTGAATCGCTAAAACCTACTCCATTCTCATTGTTACTCGCCACAAGTGATAACCTTTGCAAGGCACGCTGGTTTTCTTTTTCCCTGGTAATATCCTCATATTTCCACAAATGCCCTTTATAGGTATTATCAACAAAAAGTGGGATAAAATCCCGTACCAATACCCTTCCGTCTTTCAATTGCAACTCATCCCCGGATACTGTTTTCTTTTCTGCCAACAGCGCCGTTATCCTGCTCATATATCTTTCAGGTCCGGTAAATAAATCTTTTGTATCCAATACCGTTTCCCTTCCGGCTTTACCAATTAAACTATCAGGTGCGCAGGTAATACCAAAGTTGTCGCAGAACAGTTTGTTGGCAAGTATAATTTTACCGTTTTCATCTTCCAGCAAAATGCCGTTATTCAAATTGGTTATCAAATGTGTTAACCTGTTTGCCGTGGCTGCTAAAAGTGCTTCTGAATTTTTTAATGCTTCCGCAACTATTTTTCGCTCATCCTGCTGTTCATGCTTTTCATCAACCGTGGCTATGGCTTTTTCGTTTATGGTATTTATTAAAGCAAGGTGGGCAGGGTCAACAATATTTTTTTGTTTTCCTGATTTTTGGGAAGTGATTAAAGATGGATCAACAGGAGATAGCAAAGCTGCCTGCTCCTTTTCAATATCATAAGCATCCGGCGGACGTTTTAATTCGCCCTGGTATAAATTATAAGTACTACTAACAGCATCTAAAAACTCAGCCAATTGTGCTTCATTGAGCGCATGGGCAGGTAAATGTCTTTTTATTTGTGTTTGAAGTAATTTATTAATTTTCATACTAATTATTTATGCTTCACAACAGGTAAATGTGTGAATATTGTTTTGTTTACCTTATCCCCTTCCCGAAAAATCGGGATGTTCCAAAAAGGGGTAATATTAGTTATTATTTAAAACGCAATTAAAGATGCCCATTGGTATGCAGTACAAGAGGGCGACGCAACAATGTAACCCAATGCTTCACAGTTTGGACAAAAAAATTTTTATATTTTTATCCGTAGCGAAATTTAATTCAATCACGTTACACACTATCAGCAGGCAATTTCTTTTGTTTGGATCATTTTGTAAATCGTCGATTTACCAATATCAAGTTTATTGGCTACTGCCAGCACATCTTCATCATATTTTTTCAGGTAATATTTTATGATATCACATGTATATTGCCTGAGGGTTTTTTCTTCAACCGTAAATGCCTCATCACCTTTGCCGGAACTATAAGAAATATCATCAGCCGTAATTTCATTGCCATCGCACATTACCACTGCCAGCTCAATAATCGATTTTAATTCACGTACATTACCGGGGTAATTGTAGCGCATCAGCTTTTCCTTTGCATCCTGCGAAAGCACAATGGTATCAAATTTATTTTCGCTTGCGAATGAATCGCCAAAATGCTTGGCCAGTATCAGGATGTCATTTCCCCTTTCTCTTAAAGGCGGCAAATCAATAGGCAAGCCAATAATACGGTAATATAAATCTTCTCTAAAATTTCCCTTCTTTACTTCGTCAGCAAGGTTTTTATGCGTAGCAATAATTAACCTTACTTCAAGCTTTACTTTTTCGTTGCCCCCTACCCTTACAATTTCTCTTTCCTGCAATACCCGCAATATTTTGCTTTGCATGCTTAGGTCCATTTCTGCAATTTCATCCAGAAAAATTGTTCCGCCATTTGCTTCCTCAAACTTCCCTTCCTTGCGGGCAATGGCACCGGTAAAGGCGCCTTTTTCGTGGCCAAAAAGTTCACTTTCTATCAATTCCCTGGGGATGGCCGCCATGTTAACCGCTACAAAAGGTTTTTTCTTTCTATCGCTGTTATAGTGAATCCCTTTTGCCACCACTTCTTTTCCGGTTCCTGTTTCGCCGGTTATGGAAACATTAATATTTGTTTTGGTAGCTTTTTCCATCAGCCTGAAAATATTGTTCAATGCCGGGCTTTGCCCTTTAATACTTTTATCAAAAGAAAACTTTTCACTCAGTTCTGCCCGCAGGCTGGCAACTTCTTTTTTAAGATTGCCCGTTTCCCGTACCTTAATAACGGCATTCCACAATATATCTTTAGTATTTTCATCTTTAATCAAATAGTCCCGTACACCCATTTTCAGCAACTTTACGGCTACTGAAATTTCTTCCTGCCCGCTAATAACAATTACAGGTACCTGGTCGTTTATTTCCTTTATTTTTTGTAAAAGTTTATCGCCGGTGTAGTCTGGCAAAGAGAAATCGATTGTGATGAGGTCGGGCTGTTTGTGCATATTGGCCAAACATTCTTTGCCTGAGCAAAATCTGGTAATAATATAATCCGGGTTTAGGGAGAGATGGTATTCGAGTATTTCGCCATACCAGGGGTCATCTTCAACGATGAATATTTTGTATGATTCCATAGATATTGGTCGCAGGCGGAGGGTTAGCAAATTCCAGCTTACGGAACATACTAACGTATATTCCACTTAAAAGATTGTTCCAGATTATGGATTTTTTTACATAAAAAAAGAGCGGGAGGATTATTTAGCTGAAGTGGATGGTGGAGAATGTATATTTTTTGGGGGGCGAACGAAGAAACATTTGTCAACATCGTTGTGTCACTCACTTGTACTGCATACCAATGTGGATCTTTTACCACGTGATAGTTGTAAATGACGATTCCTTTAAAATGTAATAATTGAATCCATGCATCATAATAAAAAATGCTACTTCAAAATACAGCAGATTAAGATAAATTATGATTGGCTTGTTTTATAAACACCATCCTTTATGTTTAAGATTTCGCTATTGCATTTATTCAGGAGTTCTTTAATTCTTTGAATTTTGGTTATTACATTGTCCAGGGTACGCACATCGTTGGCACCCCTAACTATAAAATCGAAAGCACCATGTTGCAATGAGCTAACTACGGTTTCCACATCTTCAATACCGGCAATGAATATTACATAGATATGCGGATTGTATTTTTTTATTTTCTTTAAAACATCAACACCATTTAAAAAGTTGATATTGTGATCGAGGAAAATAATATCCGGCAATTCATCCAGATTATCTATACAATCTGCGGCGTTATGAAAGATTGATATATCAGTATATCCCAGGTTAATCAGGTGTTGCTGGTATATATTAAGTGTGAATATATCACCATCAAGCACAAATATTTTTAAGTCTTTTTTTAACCGCATGCTAAATATTTTTTTTTATTGTAACCAAAATGAAACCAAATTTGTAATTCATTCGTTTTCAACGGATCAGGCATTTTTAAAACTTATTTTTTCCCTTTAAAGGAAGGTTTTTCCAGATACTGGAACATATTCACTCTTTTATGGCAGGTATTGCTTTTATTAATTCGGTTATCAGCCGTAGTGTATATTTTTAATCAGGCTTATTTTGAAAATACCAATATGACAAAATCAGAAATTAAATTTTTAGAAGGCCCACAAAACCGGTGGAAGGAATTTAAGTTCGCCGTAAATGTGTTGCTGGAATTTATAAAAGGGTTCAGGGCACTTCATTTTGTAGGGCCATGCGTTACCATATTTGGCTCAGCAAGATTTAAAGATGGACATCCATTTTATGAAAAAACGGAAGAGCTTGCGGGCAAGATAGCACAGCTTGGTTTTACAATTATGACTGGTGGCGGCCCGGGAATTATGGAAGCGGCCAATAAAGGTGCCCGTGAAGTGGGGGGCAAAAGTGTGGGTTGTAATATCATATTGCCTATGGAGCAAAAGCACAATGCCTACCTTGATAAATGGGTAAATATTAAATTCTTTTTTGTAAGAAAAACGTTACTGATAAAATACTCCTATGCTTTTGTGGTAATGCCCGGCGGCTTTGGTACACTTGATGAATATTTTGAAGCATTAACGCTGATACAAACAAAAACCATCAGTGAATTTCCGATTGTGATATTTGATACTGATTTTCATAAGGAACTTGTAAAACACATCGACTTGATGAAGGCGGCCGGCACCATCTCCCCTACTGATACCAATTTATTTTTATTTACAGATTCTGTGGAGGAAGCAGTGGCATACATTCAAAAGAACAGCATTGCAAAATTTAAACTGCAACCCATACAGCCTCGCAGGCCTTTTCGCTGGCTGTGGGAAGGGGATTAATATAATTCAAAAGACAAATAAGTTTTTCTTTGAAACTTTTGAAGGAAGTGACCATAAATCTATGCTGCAAACCAAACCATGCTACTGGCTGCACAAAACGCAGGTAAAGATGCCCATAGGTATAGGGTACAAGAGGGCGATGCAACGATGATGCCCATTGATTAAAAGCCTGGACAAAAAATATTTTCTCTTTTTAATTAGTGTAGCAGTAAAAAACAATGGCCGGTGAAACACCGGCCACCAGGCTTATACAATTATTATTTTGAGTTACTTTTTTTCTACTACTATCATTACTGCACCCCGTGCCGGCACGGTTACTTTTATGCCGCTTGTTGTAAGTGCAGACCTTGCATTTAGTGTGGCATAACCACCCGGCCCGCCTGCATCTACTGTGGGGCCGGCACCGTTTATAATTACTTTTCTTGAAAACTCACCGTTGTCGTTGCTGCCTTCAAAACTGTACCAGTAAAAGCGAGTGCCTATATTGAAGTTTTTTATTTTTACTTCAACATTTTGCGCAGTAGCCCCGGCATTTATTAATGAAATATTTGTTTCGCCGGAAGTGTAGGTTGAAGAATACGCCTTTATATCTGCGCTGCCTTGTATGGCGGTGGATACTAACCTGTCGCCCATTAATTTTTGCATAAAATACATATAATAAAACGAAGGCCGTGGGCTCCATTTTAAAATGCCCGGCTCATCA
>JANMVB010000280.1:0-2065 GCA_031392305.1 Ferruginibacter sp. | reverse complement strand
TCGCCACCAATTACAGCGTTCACTGCTTTCATTTTAGTTACTACATTTACCTCACCCACCGCACTCGGAAAATATTCACCGCCATGTTTTATAGTAACATCTTTTAATGCCCGGGTAGATGACATATTTGAAACTGTATTACCCTGCCGCCTGCTCAATACATAATCTGCAACCGCTACCAAAGTATATTCTTCGCCAAACATGCTGCCATCTTCACAAACAAAGCAAAGCCTGTCCACATCTGGATCTACGGCTATACCAAGGCTGGCATTTTGCTTAACTACTTCGCTGCTGAGGCCGGTTAAATGCTCGGGCAGCGGCTCCGGGTTATGGGCAAATTTTCCATTCACCTCCTCATTGATCACTGTAAAATCTTTTATGCCAAGCGCTCTCAGCAAAGCCGGCACCGCAATGGCGCCTGTGCTGTTTACAGCATCTATTACTATTTTAAATTTTGCTTTTTTAATAGCAGCCACATCTACCAGTTCGTAATTTATTACCGCATCAATATGCTTTTCCAAACCATTTTCATCTGGTGTGGTACTCCCCAGTTTATCTACGGTAACAAAAGCAAAATCTTCCCGCTCTGCAATGTCCAGCACTTTTATTCCCTCTTCGCCATTGATAAATTCGCCCTTGCTGTTAAGCAGTTTCAGGGCATTCCATTCTTTTGGGTTATGGCTTGCCGTTAGTATAATGCCACCGGCAGCTCCTTCAAAAACCACTGCCATTTCTACCGTAGGTGTTGTACTAAAATCCAGGTCTATTACATCAAATCCCAGGGCGTTGAGGGTGCTGATCACCAGGCTTTTTACCATGCTGCCACTTATGCGGCCATCCCTGCCAACAACGATTTTCCTATTGGCACTTTCCTGCATCAATAAGGTGCCGTAGGCGGCAGTAAATTTTACAATATCAAGGGGAGTAAGGTTATCGCCGGTTTTGCCACCAATGGTACCTCTAATTCCGGAAATGCTTTTAATCAGTGCCATTCGCTACAGTTAAAGTTGAGCGGCAAAGATAATAAAATGAAGATTGTGTAAAAGGGATTTTATAGCAGGGAGAAGATTTTTATCTCAAAAGGTTGCTGCGGTAAAATTATTTTTTTATGTACCGGGCAGAAGAAACTCTGTGCAAAATCGTTGCGTCGCACTCGTGTACTGCATACCTATGTGGAGCTTTACCTGCGTGATATTTTGAAAACATAACTTCATTAAATATGAAAATATTTTTCTGTGGTAAGTGTACAGGTATTGGTAAATAGTAAACTTTGGAGGTGATAAATTCGTGATCTTTTTAGAAAACAGAAAAACATACTGTTCTGATTAAAATGCTGTGCTGGTGGCAGTTTTTCGTTTGATAGCTACCAAATTTTCCACCACGATTTCTTTTTATGAGCAGATTCTTCATTTCGATTATCAATCTGCTTAATTGTATTGTTTATTCTTTTTTCTACTTCGGATTTTGAAATACCGTTATAGTAATCTGTTACAAAAGGATGTTCAAAATTTTCGTAAGGAACAATTTCGGGTCGCTGGTTTCCTTTTCTTGTAAAAACTGTTGTTGGAATTTTTGTAGTGTCTTCATAGCCTGGTAAACTGTTACTTAACCAACCAAAATATTTTACTTCGTGATTATCATTATGGTAATTGTCTGAATAATCTTGAAAATTTTTTTCACTTAGAGAAACCCAAAGTCCATACTCAAGGTTTTCACAATGGTCGTTGATTTTCTGAGTCAAAGTGCAACGAATAAATCGATCCTCCTTGTCCGAATATTTTATAACACAAAAATCAGAGCGAAGCTCAGCAATATTATTTTTATCATCTTGAGTAAGATCATTGTAATGTGTAGGTGAAATATAGGCCAATGCCGGCCAATTAAAATGTTCATGTCCGCAACAGTTGCAAATATATTTTTCAATTCCTGTCATTCGAATTTATTTGCAATACTTTTCTATAAATAGAATTTTTAGCTTTGATACCAACTCCCTAATTCACCAACACCTTCCCATCAATTACTTTTTTACCATTAGCATCTCCTATTACGACAAAATATATACCCC
>JANMVB010000170.1:0-11403 GCA_031392305.1 Ferruginibacter sp. | reverse complement strand
CTGGCTTTACCGCATCACTATTTCGAAAGCCCTTGACCATGAAAAGAAAAGAAAAAGAAAAAAACGATTTGCTTTTGTACAAAGCCTTTTCGGCAACACACAGCATGAAGCATTGCACCCGGCCGAATTTAATCACCCCGGTATTCAGTTAGAAAAAAAGGAAAATGCTGCTGATCTTTTTAAAGCATTAATGCAACTGCCGGATAAGCAACGGATAGCTTTTACACTTCATAAACTGGAGGGGCAAAGTCAGCAGGAAATTGCAGCCATCATGAACCTAAGTGTGTATGCAGTGGAATCATTAATGAGCAGGGCAAAAAACAATTTGAAAAAGATATTAACTACTCACTATCGTAAAAAAATTTTTGATCAATAAACTTACAGAGATGAAAAAGAATGAAAATATTGATAAGCTTGTGAGTGATGCATTGGATAGTTTGGATAATGTAAACCGTGCTGTTTCGCAGCCTTATTTACTCACCCGTATCAACAGCCGGCTCAATCGACCCAGCCTTAGTAACTGGGATAAAGTGTATGGGTTTATTGGTAAACCGGTGGTTGCATTTACCGGGTTAGCATTGCTGATATGTGTAAATCTATGGGCTATAATTTACAAGGGTACAGATAGCAGCAATTATATTACAGACCAACAAATACAGGTTTCAGCAGATGATTTTCCCAATACGGTTGCCACTATTTATGACAATGAAAATCCTTAAACCAACATGATAAATAAAGAAAATAAAAGCAAAGTTTTTTTATCCATAATTGCCATTTTAGTAGTTGCGAATATTATTATGATTGCTTTGTTTTTACAGAAAAAAGAAGAGCCTGTAAAGCAAAGTTACCGGCAGAATAAAAAAGCTTATATCACCGCCTTTCTACAAAAAGATATTGGTTTTAATCAACAGCAACTACAGCAGTTTGATACGCTTAGTAATCATCACCAGGAAAGAACGAGGGGCATGTATGAAAAAATAAAGGGTAACAAAGAAGAGCAGTTTAAACAATTGGTTGCCGGTAACTTTACTGACTCAACAATAAATGCAATTGCAGAGCAATCGGCAACAGCACAAAAGGCAATGGAGGTAATGTCGTTTAATCACCTGAAAAATATACGACTGATATGTAAGCCCGGGCAGTTGCAAAAATTTGATGCCATGTTTGGGAAAGTATTAAACAGGCGGGGTGACGGCAAAAAGAAAAATGACAGTAAATAATGAAAGTATAAAATAAAGTATTTCTTACATCTAAAATTTATATGAAAATGAAAAAGCAATTATTATTATTTGTATTCGCTGCAGTGGTAGGTATTAGCAGCGTAACTGCACAGGGCGGAGGCCAGCGGCAAACGCCGGAAGAAAGAACGGCAACCGCTATGGGAAAAATAACCGTACTTAATTTAGATGCTGAAGCAAAAACAAAAACTGAAGTAATTATCGGGGACTTTTACAAAGCCCAGCAAAAAGCCATGGAAGAAATGCGTGCCAGCGGATCGATGGATAGAGAAGCAATGATGGCAAAAAGAAAAGAATTAAGCGATGCAAGGGACATCAAACTTAAAGCAGTTTTTTCTGCGGAGCAATTAAAAAAATGGCAGGAAGAAATTGAGCCATCACTTCGTCCGCAAAGAGGCGGAGGGCAAGGGCAATAACTTGATTCAGTTTTATTGTTGATAATAATGCCCCGTATTTTGGGGCATTATTATTTTAAAAGTTGTGGTAGATGGGGGCACCGGCCACGGCGGGTTGCACAATTTGGGATGCACCGCTACACAATCCCCTTATATTTTAAAAAACCAGCACTTGCAATAATTACCATACTTGCTAAAATTATTGCAACCGGTGCATGGTCTTCATTTTCTTTTTCATTTTTTGCCTCTGCAATTAAGGTAGTGTACCGGGCATTTTCGGTATCCTGTTCATCTTCATTTTCAGCAGCAAGGTCTTCCCAGTTATGGATGTTTTTACCGGTAAGGGCAGTTAATTCTTTTAGTTCGTTTTTTCTGCGGTACTTAAGATCCTGTAAATATTTTTTGCCTGCGGCACAATTTAAATTACCGGTAGCGGGGTGTGTAATAATATACCTTGCCTGAAAATTCTCGGTATTAGGTGTTACCTGGAAAACGAGGTCTTGCGGAAAACTTTTGCGGTTATATCTAAAATGTAACCTTGTAAAATAAACCCTGGCATCGTTATAATTTTCTTCCTCATTTTCTACATCACTGTAGTCGCTCCAGTTTTTTTGCAACCACCAAACACCCGACTGCACTATATCCTGTTGGTTAGGCGGATTGCCCACACAAGGGTCGCACTTTACGTAATTGGAGGGGCTTACGTCCCAGGCATATTCTACAAAGCTTACGTTTTTGTCTTCTTTATCCCATTGGTGTGTAAAAAGATTGCCGTAGAATGATCCAAAATTTTGTTGCACAAACAGCGGCACTTTTTTATCTGTTGCAATTTCTACGTTTCGGTAATTGGTACATTCTACCCTGCCTTTTCGGGTAAAAGCGTATACTATTAAATCCTGGTCGCCATCTGCATTAGCCATACCCAGGCGAATGGGCAACATAAATTTGGTAGCAGTAAAACTTATTTGCAACGGACGTAAAAAATTACCCGGTAGTTTTTTCTTTTCTGTATCATTTACTTTCACCACAAAAAATTTTAAATTGCTTTTAATATAAGGGTCCAGTACTTCCTCTGCACCCTTTGGAATTTTGTAGCCGTTTGTTGTGAGCCATTCTTTTAACCCACCACTTTCTTTGGCACTCAGTATTAAGATGTCGTATTCACCCACCAGGTATTTCGCTTCCACTTTTACGCCAAGGTCTTTTTTCTTATAAAGGCTAAGGCCTGATACTTTACCTTCCAACATAGGAGCGGCAGATTTTGCCATATCCATACTTTGATTTTCATATTGGTTACATGGGTTCTGGTCATAATATTCTACCAGGCGGGGAGCGCTGTAATCATTCAAACGTTGAAAGATGGATTGATCAACCACTTTAATATCACTTTTCTTCAGCACAACAGGCACCGGCACCACCATCGCAAAATCTTTGGCATCACCCTTAAAATCGTTGTACATCGTAATCACATTTCTGTTGCCATCCCTCACCAGTATTACCTGGCTGGTTTTATTTTTTAAAGTGCCATCTGCCTTGCTTACATAAAATCCGCAAAAGGAATATAGCATTGGCGATACCCCGATAATTACTGCAATAATGATGAGTTTACTTTTCATAATTTTACTTTTTAGTTTGGTTACAGACATTTGTTCCCTGATTAAGCTTCATTGGCGACGCTCCGTTCAACAGTTGAATTACTATTAAGCACCTTAAATTCATAACCTCCAACTAACTGATGAGAAATACTCTTTTGAACTAAAAAACGCTCGCCAGGTCTCCCTTTTGGGGGAAATTTAGAGTGTGCCTCCATTCAAATACTTTTGCTTTAAATACTTTATCCAGTACGGGCACAAGCGGCTGCATCAAAATCAGTACCCACACAGGCGCCCCATTTATAAAATAAAAAGTGGTTAAATAAAAAGAAACTACCGCAATTACTCCTGCCCATACTATTCTGGCTGTAGCATGATTAGGTGTGGTACGTGGATCGGTGATCATAAAAAATGAAAACAATAGTAAGCTGCCGGTGCTGATAGACTGCACAAAAAAATCAAGTGGCCAGCCAAGAAAAATAATTTGCCGTGCAAATAACAACAAAGCAAATGTGCCTAAAAATATAAGGCTCACATCTAATTGCTGTACCCTTGTTACTACAATAAATCCCAGGGATATTGCGCCAAAAAGCATCACCATATTGCTGCCCCACTGGCCGGTACTTATCCATGCATTGCCGGTAAGGAAAATAGCTGATACAATTCCTAATGCAGAGGGATTAAAAATATGCCTGCCGTTTATGCGTATGATATACTTTGACAGGATAGATATTGCTGCTGCAAATACAGCCACCTGCAAATTATTTGTTTTAAGCAACAGTGATAATCCAAAAGAACTTATCAATGCAGAAGGGATTCCCACGCTGAATTTTTTCCACCATTCACTTGAAAAAATGGAGTAATTATTTCTCCTGAATACTATTTCACAAATAATCTGGGTGAAAATGCTTACACTAAAATAAGTTGCATATCGCCACCACTCAGCATTCCAGTGGAGATAAAAAATTCCGTAGCTTAGAAATACGGATTGAAAAATAACTTGGAAATAACGGGCATCTTTAAAAATAGCAAACTGCATACAACAGGTTTTGTATTGGGATGCAGTTATCAAAAGGTTTACATAAACTATCTAAAAATATTTTACAAACAGCCCCCGCAACCCTCAAAGGAGGAATCTAGACTATTTAAATTTTTATATCTTTTCAAATTGATAAAGGGCGTGATAAAAACTCCAGTAGTTATCAATTACGCAATTAAAGTTCCACATAGGTATGACGTACAAGTGAGTGACACAACGATGATGCCCATGGCTTCTTCTTCGTTCGGTCAACAAGTTTTTTTGCGATGCTAACTGAAGTAATTATTAAATCAATTTGCCATTAGCAAATTGTAAATTGCCAAAAACAAAAAATGACAAATGGTTAGCTATTGTTGTTTTCTTTTTAGAACTTTAAGAGAAAAATAAATTTATAACCCATCAAACACTTATAACATGAACAATGCAATTAGCTGGTTCGAAATTGCTGCAACTGACCTGGACAGGGCACAAAAATTTTACGAATCTATTTTTGGTATCGCTATGATACCAATGGACTTGCCCAATATTAAAATGCGCATGTTCCCTTTAGACGACATGATTAATGGGATAGGGGGCGCCTTAGTTGATAGTGGTGGTTTTCATAAGCCCTCAGCTACTGATGGTACATTGGTATATCTCAATGGTAACCCCGATGTGCAGCAGGTGCTTGATAAGGTTGAAGGTGCCGGCGGATCAATTATGGTACCTAAAACAGAGATATCACCGGAGTATGGTTTTATGGCTGTTATGCTGGATACAGAAGGCAACCGTATTGGCTTGCATTCATTAAAATAAAAGCTATGAAAAAATACCTCGTTCTTACATTGGTTATGAATGGATTTCTTGCAGCCATGGCACAATCAGACAGTGCTAAATGTATTAATGAGATTAATGACGCAGTGTGGAAACCATTTGTGAAGCACCTCATAAGTGGTAACAAAAAAAGTTTTCGATTATTACATAGTAAAAGAATTACCAGGGTGCTTATAGATAATAATGAGGTGCAGGACTATGAAAAATATTTTCCTTTACAAAACCGTGATGATACTGTTTCAAACAGCGGTGATTTATCCCGCTTTTTCGAACTAAGATTTGATAAAAGGATATGCAATGGCAACAAGGCATGGGAAAGCGGTTATTATAAAGGCACGGTAACACAAACCGGCACACAATTGAGAACTTATTATGGAAGATTTTTTGTTGTGCTCGAAAAAGAAGAAGGCACCTGGAAAATTATAACAGATGCTGACACAGGTAAAGATGCGACCGCTGAAAATTTTAATAGTGCCCGCCCAATTGAATAATTTAAAATGATGCCAGCACTTTTTCTTTAATGGAATTTGAAATACATCATTATGAAAATTAAAATTTTATGAGTAACTATAAGTGGTCAAGGTTTTCAAAACGCATCAATATTAGTGCTGAAATTGATGCTGTATATGAAATGTGGGCAACACCAACAGGAATAGAAAAATGGTTTTTACGCAGTTGCAGAATAACTGCCGAAAATGGAGCAATAAAATCCCCAGAGAAATTTATAGCACAAGGCGATCAGTTTCTTTGGCACTGGTATGGCTGGCCGGATGCAGTAAAGGAGGAAGGAAGTATATTGGAAGCCAATGGCAGGGATAAACTTGCATTTACTTTTGGACAGGCAGATGCTGAAAACATGATTTGCACCGTAAAAATTTATACTGAAGAAGGAGTAACCATTTGTGATATTGCCCAGGAAAATATTCCGGAAGATGAAAAAGGTAAAACCTATTATCATATCGGATGCCTTACCGGCTGGAGTTTTTACCTTACTAATTTGAAAAGTATTTTGGAAGGCGGAGTTGACCTTAGAAATAAAAATGAGTTGTTGAAAAATATGATTAACTCTTAAAAAAGTATCCGGCAAATTTTTTATATTCACTAAAAAAACAACATGCAATCAACAGCATTAACCGTAGATCAATATTTAAGTGAATTGCCTGCTGAAAGAAAGGATGCCATTGGCAAACTACGAAAAGAAATATTAAAAAATATTCCCAAAGGCTTTAAGGAGGTAATGAGCTACGGTATGCTCGGCTATGTAGTGCCGCATAGCCTATACCCTGATGGTTACCATTGCACGCCCGATTTGCCCCTTCCATTTATGAACATTGCTTCTCAAAAAAACTTTATTGCAGTGTATCACATGGGTGTTTATGGGGATAAAAAATTGCTTGACTGGTTTGTAACAGAATATGCAAAAAGCACAACTGCAAAACTGGACATGGGCAAAAGTTGTATCCGCTTTAAAAACCTGGAAAAAATTCCTTACAAATTAATTGGTGAACTGGCGGGTAAACTTACTGTGCAGGATTGGATAAATATGTACGAGTTAAACTGGAAAAAATAATGCCATGGCTTACAACGTGCAGACGAGCATGTATTAACCACCAGAAAGAAACTTAACTATTGGTTGCAGCTTGCTTTGGAGTATAACAAAATTGCAAAGGCTTCTAAAAAAAAGAAATGAAAAAAATCCTCCTCCCTGTAGCTTTTTTTATAATTGTTACAGCTTATGTAGAACCTGCAAATGAGCTGAAAGTTTTTAAGCAATTATATAATTTAGAGGGCATGTGGCTAATGAAAACCAATAAAGGATTTATTGGAGAAGAATGGATGAAAATGAATGAGCATTATTTACAGAACAGGGGCTTTATGGTAAAAGGCGATGATACCATTATCACCGAAACGGTGGGCCTGCGTAACAATAATGAAGGAATTTTTTATACTTCAACCGTGGAGGATCAAAATAATAAGCAACCCGTTTCTTTCAAATTAACTTCGGCAGAAAATAATGTATTTGTTTTTGAGAATCCATTGCATAATTTTCCAAAAAGAATTACCTATCACCTGCTAAATAAAGATTCTTTGCATGCATGGATTGATGGCGGCAAAGATAATCCCAATAAAAAGTTATCTTTTGCATACTACAGGGTAAAAAATAAAAATTAATCTCATGAATACAGACACATTAAAACAGGCCGAACTGAATCAGGTAAAAAACCTGGAAGAAAAAACAGGAAAGAAAATACAGGAGTGGATGGACATAGCCAATAAGAGCGGCTTCGAAAAACATGGAGAAATTTTAAGTTTTTTAAAAACTACTTATGGTATTGGGCACGGCTACGCCAACCTGGTGGTACATTATGCAAAACAGAGCCATGCAGGTGCAGCAGAAGATTCTGCTGACCTGGTAACTGAACAATATAAAGGAAAAGAAAACCTAAGGCCCTGGTATGATAAACTGGTAGCAGCAATCAACAAGTTTGGTGATGATGTTGAAATTGCACCAAAGAAAGCTTATGTAAGTTTTAGAAGAAAAAAGCAATTCGCCATTATACAGCCATCTTTAAAAACAAGGATGGATATAGGCCTCAACATAAAAGGCCTGGCACCGTCAGGCAATGTAGAATCCGCCGGAAACTGGAATAGCATGTGTACGCACCGCATAAAATTGGATGATGAAAAAGCCATCAATAAAGATTTGGTGAACTGGATAAAACAGGCTTACGACCAAGCCGGCTGATTAAAGAATGAAAAGATTTTTCTGCATCATTCAGCTATTTCTATCAACACATTATCCAGCCTTTCCTTTAAATCTTCATACGCAGTAAAGCCACGTGCAAGCAGGTGAAACTTAGTGTCATTTATTTGCAGTAACACTGCCGGGTAGCCGGTAACCTGCAACTGTTTGCAAAGTGCAAATTCGTAATAAGCCATCTCTTTATATGTTTCACTTTTTAGTTTTGTATAAAAAGTTTCCGGCTGTATGGAATACTTTTCCAGTAAATGAATATAGGCTTCATCATCGCAAAGGTCACGCCCTTCATAGTGCAGGGCATACTGCAGATCTGTGGCAAATTCAATTTGTCGCTCAGGATAAAACTCTTTAAAAATGCAAAGCGCAATAGCCGGTTTTTCTGAGGAAGGATACCAGTCACTATCTTCCGGATGGGTGATATGCCATAAATAATCTTCGCCAAATTTAATGCCTGTATGTTCTTCTACTACTTTGTAAGCCTGCTCAATATATGCTGCTGTAAAGCTGATATGTTTTGCTTTTTCTGTAATGATCATTCCACCACTTAGTACTTCAAAATCAAACTCGTTGTTGTATTCTTCCGCTATCCTTTTTATTACCGGGCTAAAGCCATAACACCAGCCGCAATATGCATCGTAGCAGTAAATTAATATTGTTTTTTTCATGCTGGAATTTGATGTTAATTTTCATTTTTTAATAATGCAAAATGTTTAATTGTCACTACTAACCGACTAAAAAAAGGTTATTAAATAGACTAAAAAAAGAGTAGTCAGTCGAAACCACCTACAGGATTGTATTTTGTGGTTGTAATACCTAAAAACAACAAGGGTAAAAATACGGAGATAAAATTTGTCGATCAGCTGATTTTAGGTCGGTTTTTACAATAAGTAGATAAGTCATCGTTTAAAAAATTGGTAAAGGAAAAGCGAGGCATTACTACAAGGCATTTAAAAGTTGGCCTACTTTGAGCGGATGGACAACCTATACTTTTTCCGAAATGAGGTGGAGGTCTGCTTTGGACGGTCGATAATGAAAACCAATAAATAAAATAGCAGTTGGGAATATATAGCCATGCTTTGATGATAAATAAAAAGGAGGTTTTTTATACGCTTTCAATAGGTAAAACAATGAATTTATTATCTTGCGTTTGAATACTATTCTAAAAAAATTTGTTCATTTAGAAGAAATGTATTTATATTTGTCTTCCTTACAAGAAAAACTTTCCTATTAGAAAGACTCCTCGATCCACTATATCTTCTTCAAGAATCAACAATCCACCATCTTTTTAAATTAATTGTTTGATCATATTATTTGGTCTTTACTACCTTTTTACGAGGCATAATTATCCAACGTATCCTTTGCATTCCAGCTTACAACAATTTATAAATCTCTAAATCACAAATGGAATGAAAAAATTCTACTCAATTATTATAACTGCCATAATTATATGCAGTTATCAATCTACACAGGCACAATGTAATGGAATAAAAGGCCCCAATTTATTGGGAGCAAAAGGAACGTTCAGCACCCCTTTTATTACTGTTAATACAAACGCAACAGCCTGTACAAGTTCTGGTTCAAATACCTATAACCCACCTGCAAATATTGGAAATGCCTTAACAGGCTGTACCAATCCGGGTGCCTCAATTCCCTGCTCTGATTATACATACACTGCGGTAAGCGGTGGCCTTATACCGGAATTCAGATATTCGATTTTAAAAACCGTAGGCAATACAAACGGTGGAAATTGTATTAAAGGCGATTGGCGTGGCTCCGACCATACTGGCGATGGTGGATATTTTATGGCTGTAAATGGTGCACCAAACAACACATTCAGCAATGTTTTCTATCAGATTAAATCTATCCCTGTATGTATTGGAGCTACTTATGAGTTTTCGGCTTATGTAATTAATTTAAAACCCGGCTCAGGCGAAAGTGCTTCAAATCCCAATATTTCATTTAAAGTAAATGGGGTTGTTATCGCTAATTCAGGGCTAATATCCGCAACCAACCAGGCTGTATGGAAAAAAGTTGGGGGCTCTTTTACTGCCACCACCAGCACAGTAAATCTTGAGGTAGTAAATGCTACCGCTGCAGTTATTGGAAATGATCTTGGCCTCGATGATATATCTATTAATGTATGCCAATCTCAAATTGCTGTTGCCGGGCCGGTTTCTAATTGTGCAGGAAACAATGTAACAGTAAATTATACAGTTACAGATAATTCTCAATCAAATACCTGGTACAGGTGGTTAACTAGTATTGATGGAGGTGCCACTTTTACAAATGTAACCGCTGGTGCCCAGGCAACTTATACAGGTAATTCTTTCTTATTAACAAATAACCTCGGTATAGTTACCACAGCAATGAATGGCTATAAATATCGTTTAGCTGTTTCAACCTCACAAGATGGATTATCTGACCCTGATTGTATTTACTTTAATGATTACACTTTAATAGTTGCGGATTGTGGACCATTACCCGTTCAGTTAACTTCATTTTCCGGAAAATATTCAAGCGGTAAAGCCATACTCGATTGGCAAACCAGCCAGGAATTAAACAGCGATCGTTTTGAACTATTTAGAAGCACAGATGGTGTAGATTTTATTAAAGTTGCCGCAATTAAAAGTGCCGGCAATAGCAACACTATAAAAAATTACAATCATCAGGATAAAATAAATGGCGCTACAGGAAATTACATTTACTACCGGTTAAAGCAAATTGATATAGATGGTAAAGCAACTTTCTCTTCCATCGTAAAACTTAATATTGGTACTAAAACAAGTTTCGAAGTTTTCCCTAATCCATTTACCAACAACTTTGCAGTTTCTTTTAGTGCAACCAAAACTTCGAATGCCACTCTAAGAATACAAAACAGTTCTGGCAATTTGGTTTTTTCTAAACAGGTTAATGTTACAAAAGGTAATAACTCTGTTGTAATGAACAATTTACCAACGCTGGCAACAGGAGTATATTATATAAGCGTATATAATGAAGAATTAAATTTCAACGGTAAATTACAAAAGCAGTAATAAAGGATTTATTGCAAATATTTTTCAAACGCCTCTACCCGGAGGCGTTTGCATTTAAAGCAAACTGACGCTGCTGCCGGATGTGAGGGGTTTAAGAGGATGAATGAATATTTTTTTTAAAACAAAGCAGTTTACCTAAGCTAGACATTTCAGTTTTATTTTCAGTTTTATCAGGAATTTTTTGTCCAAACGATAAACCCCTTTTCATCATCGTTGCATCGCCCTCTTGTGCCGAGTATCATTGGGGAACATTACCAGATTATTACCGAAAGCATTTGTAAATACAAATACCCTCCTTTTTATCCATCATAGGTTTGGAGGAGTTATTATTACTACCAGCGTATTTTGCAATTTTGTCATGCAAATAAAAAAGGAATGTTTTTTGTAATTTATTGAAGTAAATAATACTTACAAATATGACACTTGGTATAATGGCTATTTCGGTTATTTTTATGCTGATTGGAATGGCAGTGCAGTTCAGGCTAAAGAGTAAATTCAAGGAGTATGGCAATGTGCCTACTTCTTCCGGATTA
>JANMVB010000129.1:0-4821 GCA_031392305.1 Ferruginibacter sp. | reverse complement strand
CGCAGTAAATGGCAAGGCTGCTGTAAATGGAAAGGCTGCTGTAAACGGTAAACAAATGGTGAATGGTAAAGCTGCTGTAAATGGCAAAGCCGCTGTAAACAGTAATACCTTCAATGATGAAACCAATGAAAATGTAATGCTAATCGTTGATTCACTGGATGTAGAGGGTGATGGTGTTTTAACCGGATATGAATCCATGAATATGATTACAGGATACGAAGTGGGTAACTGGTTGATTGGACCAGGTGTTCTGTTATCTGAAAATTTTGATATCACCTATAGATTAGGAAACCTGCATATTGTGCCGGAAGTACTTGTGGTAAAAGCAACAGACACATTTGCCCTGCCCAACAGCCCGCAACCTGCTTACTCCTACTTCAATTCAATTTATCAATTTGAAGATGCTGATAGTAACGTGGTTGCTACAGGCCCATCTTTCTCTATCCTGAACAGCTCAAATGGTAATGTAGGTACTGGTGCCTTGCCAGCAGGCAGTTACCAGATTGTACCTTACGATATTATTTTAAAAGGCACAGAACCAAACTATACAATTGTTTATGAAAATGGTATGTTGACTGTTGCCTCTCCAATTGTTTTAACAGCCAGCACTGCAGCTATTAATTGCTATGGTGGTACTGCTTCTATAACAATCAGCGCAACTGGTGGTATTCCTCCTTATTCAGGTACCGGTGTTAAGACTGTAACGGCCGGGACTTACAGCTTTACCGTAACTGATGAGACTGGTACTTCCAAAACCATCAGCGGCACGGTTAGTCAACCGCCGGCTATTGTTTCTTCAGTTGCTACCCAAACCAATGTACTCTGTTATGGTGCAGCTACAGGTAGTGCTACCATCAACGCAACTGGAGGTACAGGGGTATTAACTTATGCATGGTCGCCGGGTGGTGGTACAGGAGCTACTGCAAGCGGATTAAGCGCAGGAAATTATACTGTAACCATTACTGACGCAAATGGCTGTACGAAAACACAAGCTGTAAATATTACGCAGACTGCAAGTGCCCTTAATGCGGTTTGCAGTAACAGTAACAATATGTTGTACTTTGGTTACACCGGAGATCAAACAACTGTGATAACAGGTACAGCGAGTGGCGGAACGGCACCATACACAATTAAGGTTACTATGAACCGGCCTTTGAAATGCAATTTTGTAAATGATGCAGGTGATGAAAAATGGATTGCTACAGGTGGAACAACATCCAATAATTCGTGCCCTGCTTATCCAAACCTGGCAACAACAGCACCAGTATCAACACTTACCAATGTTTCAACAAACGGTTCGTATTCTGTTACGCTTACGCTGATGGATGATGCAGATATAACAGTTACGGTTACTGATAAAAATGGTTGTATCAAAACCTGCACTACAAAAGTATATGCAGAAGATGTAAGGTGTTTTGCAGGTAACAGCGGAAATGCAAAAGTTACTATTTGCCACAAAACTGGTAGCACTAAAAATCCATGTGTAAAAATTTGTGTTGACCAATCAGCAGTGCAGGAACACCTTGCTCATGGGGACTTCCTGGGGCTTTGTACTACTAACTGCATAGCACCTCCAACGTACACAAGGGCAGTGATTTCGCCTGAAATATCAGGTGATGGAAAGCTCAGTTTGAAAGTGGTGCCTAACCCAAGTACTACCCAGTTTAGCCTTATATTAAATAGTGGCAGCCAGGAGAAAATTACCATAAAAGTGATGGATGTTACCGGAAGGCTGATAGAACAACGCAATGGGGTAAACGCTAACAGTACATTGCAGTTAGGAAATAAATATAGCACCGGAATGTACTTTGCAGAAATAACCCAGGGCAATGAAAAATTAATAGTTCGCCTATTGAAGCAACTATAATTTAAAAATAATAATTTCATGATGAGGCTGTCTTTAGCGGGCAGCCTCTTTTATGATTTTGTGAGGTAGGAATTTTAGATTATAAAGTCATTACTCTTTTGCGTTAAACTCATAACTACTGACTTATCGCAAACTAACATCTATACATTTTATATTTTTTGTCCGGGCAACTGAGCCCTGAATAAGCATCGTTGCATCGCCCTCTTGTACTGAATACCATTGGGGATCTTTAATTACGTTTTAAATTCAACCCCGGGAAGATTTTATTTAGTGAAGAGAAAATGAAGGTCTTATTTTAGTTAGGAAAGTATAAGGTAGGTAAAGTACCAAATTGGTATAACGTACAAGGGAGTGACACAACGATGATGAGCATTGATAAAATGCTGGTTAAATAATTGTTTTTGCGATATCCCGAATTTCGGGATGCCCAATGATACAATGCTTGTCAAAAAAAAATATCATAAAGCAAAAACAATTTGCTGAAGTTCAACAGGCGAAGTTTATTTTTTTATTTGCCTGTAAAACCAAAGCGTATTTTTATTAATTAGCGTTCATGTTTTAAATCTCATTTACTTTGTTATAATTTATCTTAACCAACAATTAAATGACCAGAAGTAACTGCCGGTTTTTTTTACTCAATATTTTATTGATTATTTGTTTGCAGGCAAATGCTCAATTGAGTGAGGCAGATAGTTTGAAAAAAATTCTTGGTACAAATATGCCTGATTCGGTACGGGTAAATGTATTGCATTCGTTGAGTAAAAGCTTTTTTCACGATAATCCGGATACTGCAATTATTATTGCCATTTCTGCAAAACAACTTGCTGAAAAAATAAACTACCGGGCAGGCTTAGCGCTTGCATTAAAAGATATTGGTTACGGCTACTACCTGGAGGGCAACTATCTTGATGCCGTAAAAACCTGGCAACAGGGGTTGGAAGTGTATAAGGTAATTGGCGATAAAAAAGGTGTGGCCAATATGCTGAGTAACCAGGGTGCAGCTTATTTTAACCAGGGCGATGATGTTAAATCGCTGGAGCTTCATTTGCAATCCTTAAAAATGTCGGAAGACCTCGGCGATACTTTACGCATACTTACTTCTCTTACAAATATTGGTGCCGTTTATTTAAATAAGCCTTCTACCAATAAAAAAGCCCTTGAATATTTTTTACGCTCTTACCAATTAAGTTTAGCTATCAACGACACCTACTCTATTGGTACTTCTACCGTCAACCTGGGTGAAGTATATTATAAACTGGGCGATGACGCAAAAGCGATTTTTTACCTGAACCAATCAATGAAAGCATACGAAGGCACAGAGGATTTACCCTATTCGCTTAATTATATTGGGCGGGTGTATGTAAGGCAAAAAAAATATGAAAAGGCCATAAAAACCCACCAGGAAGCTTATGAGCTTGCTAAAAAACTGGATACCCGGCTTGATATGGCCCAATCGCTTGTAGCATTGGCCCAGGCTTATTATGCCAATGGAAATGTGGCAGAATCTATTGATGCATACCAGCGCTCGCTGCAGGTTGCAAAGGCATTGAATGCTGTTACAGAAATTAAAGATGCTTACGAAGGCTTATCGAGCGACTATGCAAAGCAATCTGACTTTAGCAACGCTTATAAATATCAACAGCTTTTGCTGGGCATTAAGGATACCATTTACAACACTACTACAGAGAAAAAATTAGGTACGCTTCAATTTACATTTGACCTTGAAAAAAAAGAATCTCAAATAAGTTTGCTGAGCAAGGATAAAGAAATTCAACAACAGGAAATTAAGCGGCAAAAACTGGTACGCAATGGTTTTATCGGCGGGTTCACCATTGTGCTTTTATTTGCAAGTATATTTTTTATTCAACGCAACCGCATCACTAAAGAAAAGCGGCGCAGTGACGAGCTGATGTTAAACATTTTACCAGCCGAAACGGCTGAAGAATTAAAAGCAACCGGTTTTGCAAAAGCCAAAAGTTTTGATTTGGTGACCGTGCTTTTTACCGACTTTAAAAACTTTACCCAGGCGAGTGAAAAGTTAAGCCCGGAAGAATTGGTTGGCCTCATCAATTATTGTTACAGTGAGTTTGACCGCATCATTACCCGCTATGGAATTGAAAAAATAAAAACCATCGGCGACTCATATATGTGTGCCGGCGGATTGCCTGCTACCAATACTACCCACCCAAATGATATTGTGTCTGCCGGCCTGGAAATGGTGCAGTTTATAGAAAAATATAAGGAAGAAAGAATAGCGATAGACCAACCTTATTTTGAACTTCGCCTCGGTATTCACACTGGCCCGGTAGTTGCCGGCATTGTGGGAATTAAGAAGTTTGCTTACGACATCTGGGGCGACACCGTTAACACTGCTTCTCGTATGGAAAGCAGTGGCGCTACCGGCAAAGTAAACATCAGCGGCAGCACGTACGAACTGGTAAAAGATAAATTTAACTGCACCTACCGGGGTAAACTTGAAGCAAAAAATAAAGGATTGATCGATATGTATTTTGTGGATGGGGTGAAGTGAGAGAAAGGACAATCCATGTGTTCAACATCTAACCAATTTAACATCAACTCTGACTTAGGATAAACTATACCTCCCAATATTTCACCCCTTTAAAAATTCACACAAAAAATTTACACATATCCCCGGCATGAAAATTTTTGTTACATTTAGTTTTTATTCATCACATACCTGCAAACCTAAACACCCTACCCTACATGCCGGATACAGGAATAATCGGAATAATTATTATCCTTGCCAACATTGCATTTTCCTACAAAGGGTTTAGCAACCAAACTTTCTTTGATGCTTATAAATTTGAAGTTGATAAAATAATGTTAAACAATGTTTTCAAACGCCTTGTCACCTGCGGTTTTTTACTTGTAGGGTGGTGACACCTTTTTTTCAATATGATCTTCCTTTATGTTTTAAGTGGCAATATTGAGTT
>JANMVB010000100.1:0-10492 GCA_031392305.1 Ferruginibacter sp. | reverse complement strand
GTTTTTAACTGGTTAACAACTATCTGGCGCGGAAATATCAGGTTTACTCCGGCCACCCTGTTTTCTTTAGGTTTTGTAAGCTTGTTTATAAGTGGTGGTCTTACAGGTATCTTCCTTGGGAATTCGGCATTGGATATTCATCTTCATGACACGTATTTTGTAGTTGCTCACTTTCATATAGTAATGGGGGTATCTGCTTTCTTTGGAATGTTTGCGGGGGTTTATCATTGGTTTCCAAAAATGTACGGCCGGTTTTTAAACAATACCATGGCTTACATTCACTTTTGGGTTACAATAGTGGGGGCTTATTTAATTTTCTGGCCAATGCACTACGAAGGTCTTGCCGGTATGCCACGCCGTTATTATGATTTTTCTATGTGGGAATCTTTTAAAATGTTTGGCGGCTTAAATGAGTTTATCAGTTTTATAGCAATGATTGTATTTGCTGTACAATTGTTATTTGTATTTAATTTTTTCTATAGCATATTTAAAGGAAGAAAAGTTACCACTGCAAACCCATGGGGTGCAAATACCCTGGAGTGGACAACGCCCCTTCGTCCGGGACATGGTAACTGGCCGGGTGAAATACCAGAAGTGCACAGGGGAGCGTATGATTATGGAAAAGACGGAAGAGAGTTTATACCACAGACTGAGCCGGTTGGTGAAAATGAAAGTCATCATTAGACAAATTTGCTAATTAGCTAATGTGCTAATGTTTATTTGAATTTAAAAGAATATTACATTGTTATCTTCTTTTTAAAGTTAAAATGTTTTTGTCCGGGCAGAGGAACAATTAGGAACATCGTTGCGTCGCCCTCTTGTACTTTTAGTTAATAATTTAGCACGGCTGTTTATACCAGTTGTAAAAAATAAAGATTTTTGATAAGGATGTTGCAGGAAAAAACTACTATAACCAATTCAGCTTCGTTTGCATTGGCTTCGAGGGTGAAGGATTATTTTCAACTGATCAAATTCACCCTCAGTTTTATGGTAGTGTTTAGTACAGTGGTTAGTTATTTAATTGCCACTGACTACAGAAATGTGATTGATGTAATATTGCTTTTTTTGGCAGGTATGCTTATCACAGGATCAGCAAATACCATTAACCAGGTTGCAGAAAAAGATACGGATGCATTAATGAAAAGAACCGCAGGCAGACCGGTTGCCAGCGGAAGAATGACAGTGAATCATGCAACTGCTTTTGCAGTTGTTACCGGAATAGCAGGTTTGCTGATTATGTTATTAAAATTTAACTGGCAAAGTTCTTTGATTGGTTTGGTGAGTTTATTTATTTACGGGTTTATTTATACGCCTTTAAAAAAAGTAAATTCTGTAGCAGTATTAGTTGGCGGATTGCCCGGGGCATTACCTTGTTTGATAGGGTGGATAGCAGCTTATTATGATAGCCCTATCAACTGGACAGGTGGCTGGATACTTTTTGCCATTCAGTTCATTTGGCAGTTTCCACATTTTTGGGCTATTGCATGGGTGGCCCACCAGGATTATAGCAAGGCAGGGTTTAAATTATTGCCTAGTGATAAAGGGCCAACAAAATTCACTGCCATGCAAACAATTATGTATAGCACATTGATGTTACCGATTGGTGTATTGCCTTACTATTATAATATCAGTGGCATTGTTAGTTTGTATATATTAATGCTGTGTAACATTGCAATGATTGTATTAAGTATCCGCTTATATATAAAAATGGATGTACCAAGTGCAAGAAGGGTAATGTTCAGTTCTTATATTTATTTGGCCATTGTGTTTATTGCTTTGCTTGCTGATAAAGTGCATGATATTAAATAGTGTGTTAAATAAATGATTAGGTGGGTAGTGAATTTTTAAAGATGTGGTTCCTTATAATGGTTGGACAAAAAATAAAATCACATTGTTTATTGCTCAATTATAATGTAGGTATAGATCCACATTGGTATGCGGTACAAGTGAGTGACACAACGATGTTGGAGAATGCTTCTAAGCCCGGACAAAAAATAATTTGCTGATATATTTGAATCAACCATCAAAAAACGATCTGGAAATAAAAAGATTTTTAATACTTATAAAATAAATCCTGGAAAGGAAGTGGCTTTATGAATACAGTGGCGATGGAACAAAGAAAAAGAATTCACCCGCATAAATTTACGATGTGGGTAGGCATTGCAAGCATTGTAATGATGTTTGCCGGGTTTACAAGTGCATACATTGTAAAGCGGAACCAGGCAAACTGGACTACGTTTGAATTACCGGTCATGTTTTGGTATTCAACTGTAGCCATCATCATTAGCAGTATCACTTTGTATTTGGCCCAAAATGCCTTTAAGCAAAGAGAAATGTTTAAATACCGGCGCCTGGTTGTAGTTACACTTGTGTTGGGAATTGTTTTTATTTTATTACAGGTAATTGGGTTTAACCAACTGTACGAAAAAGGGATCACCTATAATAAGAATGTATCGTTCTCATTTTTGTATGTTATCGTGGGTATGCATGCGCTTCATGTTATTGGCGGTATCATTGCTTTAATTGTGTTATTCGCAAAGGCGTTTAGCAGCAAAGTGAGAAATTATAATATAGTACCTATAGAAGTGATTAGCACTTACTGGCATTTTGTGGATGCCCTTTGGATTTACCTGTTGATATTTTTATTAATGATCAGGTAAATCGCATCGCAAAAATTAAGGTGTTCACAAGTTTAATGCATACTATTTTTGTATCATCAATTTAATTAGTCAAACATTTTTTAAAATAAAGTTTACTTAATGTCAACAGCAGCAGTACAGCAGGGAACAAAATGGTGGAGTGGTGGCAGAAGCCCATTCAATGCCAGCTATGGCAAAGTGATGATGTGGTATTTTTTAATGAGTGATGCTTTTACTTTTGGGGCTTTTCTCATTAGTTATGGCACCATCCGTTTTAGTGTAAATGACTGGGCAGATCCTAACCATGTATTCAATGCTTTTCCATTGGCTGGCCATGCAAATCTGCCACTTGCATTTGTAAGTTTAATGACCTTTATATTGATAGCCAGCTCTGTTACCATGGTATTGGCAGTGCATGAAGGACATAACATGAATCGTAAGGGTGTAGAAAAATATATGTTTTGGACAATTATTGGCGGGTTAGCTTTTCTCTCCTGCCAGGCATGGGAATGGACGCATTTAATTACAGGTGACCATACTGTATTAGTTGATGGCCAATTGCAACAGTGGGGCACTACAGTTTCGCACAATCCCTGGGGCCCTGAGGTAATGTTCAATGGCCAGCCGGTGGCTACTCCCGGTCCGATTGCTTTTGGAGGTTACTTCTTTGGTATTACAGGTTTTCATGGCTTCCATGTATTTTCAGGTGTAGTGATCAATGTAATTATGTTGATTAAAACAAGGCTTGGACATTTTGACCAGCGTGGCCATTATGAAATGATTGAAAAGGCAGGGTTATATTGGCACTTTGTTGACCTTGTTTGGGTATTTGTTTTCCTATGTTTTTACCTAATATAATTACTGCTATTTAAGAATTTACTGATTAACAAATTAAAAGGATATATGTCAGCACAAGCTTCATCACCGGAAATAACATTTCATGCAGAACACACCGGCAGCACCAAGGGTATCTGGAAAACATTCTGGATTCTTTCAGCACTTACTATTGCTGAGTTAATCATTGGCCTGGTAATTTATAATATGCACAAAGGCGAACATCCTAATCATACTTTGGTGCTGGCATTTAAAGGAATGGTTTGTATTTTAACGCTTGCAAAAGCATACTATATTGTTTCTGTATTTATGCATTTAGGCGATGAAATCAGGAATATGATTATGACGATTGTAGTGCCATTGTGTTTGTTTATCTGGTTTATTGCAGCCTTTTTGTGGGATGGCAATAGCTGGAAGGTATTACGCAACAGGTACAACGGACAGCCAGCACCTATTGAAAAGGTAGATCCTGCTGCTAAAGAAAAAGGGGCGAAAGATTAATTGAAATTATTAGATTATTTTTTACATAAAACCATCGTCCCGGTTTAAGGAGCGATGGTTTTTTATTTTGGTAAATACATGAACAGAACAGCAATTTTGGGGTTATTACTTGCAATCGTGTTACCATTAGCAGGGTATTTTATTGTAAAGCAATACAGTGATAGCGCCGTACACATGCCCCGCAGGTATTTTTTTGATAGTGTAGCAGTAACGGAAAAAAATGGAAAAACAACTACTGATACGCTCTGGCATTCTGTTAAGAATATGACCTTCACCAACCAGTTGGGTAAAGCGGTTACCTTAGATTCGTTACGGGGGAAAATATTGGTGATTGATTTCTTTTTTTCGAGGTGCCCCGCTGTTTGTCCCGGCATGGCAAAAAGTATGAAACGCCTGCAGGGTTCTTTTACCAACAGCAGGGATAGCATTGTGCAGTTTATCTCAATCAGTATCGATCCGGAAAATGATTCCGTACCAAGGCTAAGAACATTTGCCAACCGCTATACATCCAATCATGATAGCTGGTGGTTTGTAACCGGTAATAAAAAAGACATTTATGATTTTGCATTAAACGAATTAAAAGCCAGTATTGCAGATACCAATGTGGACACAGCATTTATACATACCGAAAATTTCTTTTTACTTGACAGGGACAGGGTAGTAAGAGGATGGTACAATGGCTTTGATACCTTGAAGCAGGCAAAACTGGTAAGCGATATTCCGTTGCTGATGTTAGAGAAAAGAAAGAAACGAAGTTTTAAAGAATTTTTGAATGAGCTTTTTGGAAGAAGTTAATAGCGGCCCCCAACTCCTTAAGGGGAGATATATAAAGGGTTTTTTAACCAACATTTTATCTCTGGTAAACATCGTTGTGTCACTCCCTTGTACCGCATACCTATTTGGATCTTTTACCAACAATATAGATAGCACTGAATAGCAGATAAAAACTAGCAGTGTTTACTTCGACCAAGAAATGAAAATAATTTTATAATTCAGGATTAACAATTCAATTAAATTTTAAATCAAAAATAAAACGGAATGTTACAACCATCACTGGTAAAGAATGATGCAAAGGCTAAATTATTAATATGGGTAGTGTCTATAGTAGTATTTGCTGCTGTTGCATTTTTATCCAAATACAAACTGGATGCTGACTTAGGATTTAACCCACATATATTTGCCTTGGCGAACGCAATCATAAATTCTTCGGTAGCTATTTTACTTGTTGCAGGATTGGTAATCGTTAAGCAGCAAAAATACCAGGTGCACAAAACCATCATGCTTACTGCCATTGTTCTATCAGTGTTGTTTCTTGTGTCATATATCGGCCACCATTTATTGGCTGGCGATACAAAGTATGGCGACATCAATCACGATGGAATAATAAGTGATGAAGAAAAATTACAGGCGGGGGGGTTACGTACATTTTATTATGTGTTATTAATTACCCATATACCCCTTGCTGCTATAATTTTACCTTTTATTTTATTTACCGCCTACCGTGCCTTAATCGGCGAGTATGAGCAACATAAAAAACTCACAAGAATAACCTGGCCCATTTGGTTTTATGTTGCAGTAAGCGGGGTAATTGTTTACCTGATGATTAATCCTTACTATTCCTAAAAAATTATGGAGCAAACCAAAGTTTTGGATAAATTAATTGCCCTATTTTTTACAAAAAAGATGATCCTAAAATCTACATGCTATATTCGCTCAACAACAATTTTTGTATCGGATAAATAGGTGATGATAACTTTTATTGCATCACCTATTTTTAATCCTGTTGTGGGCATTGGGTCACCTTCTTTATTCTTTATCGGAATTTTTGCCTGCAATTTTTCACCCCCGATATTTACAAATATTCCATGCTGGGTAATTTTATAAATAGTAGCATCAACAGGAGTTTTATTATTGTAATGCTTTAGTGCTGCCAGGTATTCCGGAATGTAAATACTCTTATATAATGAAGCAGTTGCTTTATCTGGTTTTCCGGTATAATTTAATTTAAAAAAAACGGGTTCGTTCAGGTTACCATCGGCTGGTTTTTTCTCCCATGGCGAAAGTATGAGTGGAAAGAAAATATAACTCCCTGTTTCTTTTACAAAATAATCATCCTCCACTTTTTTTAAATATCCTACCAGCCGGTTTTCAACAGCAGCTTTATTGATGATATTGTCAAGTGCATTATTAAATTTGAATTCAATACAATCGGCAATCATTTTATCACCCCGTTGCGATTGGGTTAAAATAAAACTTACTTCATCTCCAACATGAAACTGGTGAATTTTTTTAATGATTTTTTCAGCCTTTAATTTTTGTTGCTCTTTTTCACTGATATTGCCATTCACGTTTTTTTTTCGACCATTAGCCAGGTATTCTATGGTTGCATATTCTTTTTCATGATTGATAAAACTGATCTTGCCCATTATTGCCGCTGTTGCCATATAAATTTATTTTAGTTGGGAAAAGTTTTTTTGATCGTTTTAAAAGTACCTGCGAAAAGTAATGAAATTAAACCGGGAATTTTCGATGTAAATAAGCTTTACTACACAGTGGGTAAGTTAGTGAATTCTATTTTGTTTAATAACCAAATAGAATAACCCTTTTTTAATTTAAAACGCAATTAAAGCTCCCCATAGGTATGCGGTACAAGGGAGTGACACAACGATGCTGCCTATTGCTTCACTGCCTGAACAAAAATGTTTGTTTACTTTTTTAATCGTTGCAAAGTATTGCCAGTATTATAATTTCAAATCAATGGAAGGATCCCAAAAATGATTTTTAAAATCTACAATCTTGTCCTCTTTCACTACAATTTTTTCCTTTAGTAATAATTCTTCCATCAAATCAGGTGTGGCAAAATGTGCTTTTCCCGAAAGCATCCCATTTCTGTTTACCACCCTGTGAGCTGGTACTTTTGGTCTCGCTGTATGAGCTGCATTCATTGCCCAGCCTACCATACGGGCAGATAGCTTTGTGCCAAGATAGTTTGCAATTGCTCCGTACGAGGTAACTCTTCCTTTTGGTATCTGTCTTACAACTTCATATACATCCTGAAAAAATGAATACGCTTTTGTAGTAGAAGGCAACGATTCCTTATTTACTTTTAATTTGCCCATTTTAATGTACTCTGTGGTATGTTATTTTAGGGATAATAATTCGCTGCGTTTGGGTTCGGGTACATTTTTATAATTATAAGGACAATGCTTACAGCCATTACCACAGCATATCCCCTTTGCTAAATGATATTTTTCTGTAAGCACAACATAGCCATCTTCGTTGTAATAGTAATCTTCCCCCTCAATTAATTTATTCATAAAAATGCTTACTTTAAAGTTTCACTATTTTCAGTTTGTTTTAGAATTTCGTATAATTCATCATCACGGTCTTTTATAGTTGCCGGTAATGTAAATTTCAGGTAATGTATTTTTTTGCTGCCTGCAATATCGAGTGCTTCATAGTGTGTTTTTATTTTTAAAACCTCATCGGTATTTTGGGCATACACATCATTGTTGTCTTCAATAACTACCAGCTCATAAAGTTCTATCACTTTTTTGGTAAATTGGTATAATGCGGGAGAATCTGTTTTTAAATGGATACATCCATCAACAGATAATATTTGTTTGTACAATCTTAAGAACGCAGGATGTGTAAGGCGCTTTTTCGATTTTGAGGTTCTTAAATGTGGATCTGGAAACGTTATCCATATCTCACTCACTTCACCCGGCTCAAAATAATCTGGCAACATGGCTATTTGAGTACGTAGAAATGCGGCATTGTTGAGCTTTGCTTCGAGAGATTTTTTAGCGCCAATATACATTCGGTTGCCCTTTACATCAACTCCTATAAAATTTTTTTGCTGAAACATTCCGGCTAAAGCAACTGTATATTCTCCCCTGCCACATGCCAGTTCCAATATTAACGGCTGCTCGTTTTTAAAAAAATTGCTCCATTTGCCCTGCATCCCTTTAGGGTACTCCAAAACATTTGCAAAGTTTTTTATTTCAGCAAAACGCTTTAATTTTTTTTGTGCCATAAGAGCGGCAAATATAATAAGGGTTGTGTAAGTAAAGTTAATTTCAATCTTTCCTTTAACAACTTGCCATACTTACAGGCCAATATCAGGTGCAAAATTAATCTGTCCTGCTTCTGTTCAAATCATCAGATGTTGCAGTCTTTAAATTGATTAATAAATAGGTAACAGTGCACAAGGTTACCTAAGCAGTGCTGATCTATGTTTTATTGCAACCCAGGTAAAGGTCCTCAAGGATAGCCATTGGGGTATTCTGTAAAAGTGGATGAACTAATTTTTACCAAAAAAGGAAAATGGCAAAATTATTTTCTATTGATAGTACCCATTTCTCAACAGGCAAGACAACAAAAAAATAGGATTTTATAGAAGAATTAGAACGATGGAAATCAGTTGTTTTCTTTTTTTAAAGAATTTTCCCGGTAATTATCCAAAGATAAAGAGCCACCTCCTTCAACTAAAAAGAAAAACAACAGGATTAAAATAATAAGGAAAAAAAGAAGATCAGATTCTCCGGCAAAAATGCCTCGTTTGGAGTTTACAAAAAAGACTGCTCCCAACAGTATTGGAATTTGGATGAGCACGGCTAAACGTGTAAATAAACCCGCAATGATAAGTGTACCGCCCAGTAAATGTATCCATGGAATTATTGTTACTAACCAAGGGGCACTTTTTCCTATAAATGACCCTGTGACAAACTCTTCTAATACAGTACTATTTTGAATAAACTCAAAACCTTTGATAAACAAGCATAAACCCAGGGCCACTCTTAATACAACAAGCCATTTGGGATTGTGCCGGGTACTCCATTCTTTAATTTTTTGCAGATAGCTCATGACACATGAATTATGAATAAATGGGGAAGATAAAATTACATTTTATTTATTGCTGTGTCAAGTGGGAATTTTAAAAGACGGGCTTTGGGTATAGTGATTATTAAAAAAAAATCTAAACATGGACTATCTAACGAAGGATTCACTCAGGAGTGTAAAATAAAAAGCCTTAATACATTGATCACAATATATTAAGGCTTTTAAAGCTGTAGGGGGAGGGATCGAACCTCCACGGAGCAGTTAGTTGTAGCACAAAGTTGAGTGGTCGACCCTGGTCGGATTAGTATTGCTACTAGCCCGGCTCTATGCTATATTTATCCTGTTACCTCCACCCCCGAGACAAGAGGGCATGTCTGCCAAAAATTTCATCACCCCACAATTTTCATGCGTTGATAGTGCAAATCTATAAAAAATGCCATTACATTGAATATATTTTATAAAATATTTTATAAATATAGATATTGGTCAATCAAATGTCCATATATTTGAATAAATATTAAAATCAATTCGTAAAATGGCTAGTAAATTAAATCTTGACAAATTAGATCTGCAGATTATACATGAAATGATGGAAACCGCTGAAATTTCTTATGCCGAGCTGGGAAAGAAATTATTTGTTAGCGGTGGAACTATACACGTTCGTATCAAAAAGCTGCAGGAGTTTGGAATTGTTAAAGGTACGAAATTGAATGTGGATTTAAAACAGTTAGGTTATGATATTACCGCTTTTGTTGGAATTTATCTTGAAAAAAGCTCTTTATATGATTCAGTTGCACAAGAATTAATGGCTATACCTGAAATTGTAAGATTAAATTATATAACGGGCAATTACAGCATGTTTCTTGAAATTGTTTGCAAGGATATTTCACAGTTACGCTTTGTATTACATGATGAATTACAAAAAATTAAAGGAATTGAGCGAACGGAAACATTTATATCACTCGAAGAGGGTTTCAACCGAAACGTTCAGGTAGCTCCGGTCACAATATAAATTTATGTGAGTAGCTGTTTAAAAATGATTTTTATTTTACCAGCTTCAGTTATGATGGCATCGACATTGGCGACGCTCCATTCAAATTCAGTTTTTCATAGCAACTTTAGCCTTCTAACTGTAATAGTAAAATATAATTTAAACAACTGCTAAGCGTTTTAATAATTTATATATCCAGTTTATCAGGATGTTCTCACATCCACAGCATCCCTTAATCCATTTCCAAGTAAGTTAAAGGCAAGTACCAATATCATAATGGCAAACCCCGGAACAAGCGCCAGTACAGGGTTATGGGTTATGATGAAATTATAATTTTCCTTTATCATCAATCCCCAGCTTGGTTGGGGCGGCTGTACACCAATTCCAAGGAAACTAAGCCCTGCCTCAATGATAATAGCTGTGGCAAAATTACTGGCTGCAATAACCATTACAGGGCCAAGTATGTTTGGTAAAATATGCCGGAGAATAATGCGGCTGTTTCTTAATCCCAACGCCCGGGCAGCCTGCACATATTCCATTTCCTTGATGGCCATCACCTGTCCACGTATGAGACGTGCCACACTCACCCACATGGTTAGGCCAACAGCAATAAATATTTGCCAGAAGCCTTTGCCCATTGCCATGGTGATGGCAAAAACCAGCAGCAAAGTAGGAATGCTCCAGG
>JANMVB010000076.1:0-2105 GCA_031392305.1 Ferruginibacter sp. | reverse complement strand
ATATAATCCAGCGAAATATCGCAAAAGGTACATTTGCCCCAATAGCATCCATGCGCCATAGTTAGTTTGTTCCAGCGGCCATCGCTCCAAAGGCTGTGCATGGGGTTTACAATTTCAATAGCTGAAATATATTGATCCAATAAAAAGTCGCTGTAATCTGGCGTGCCTACCTGACCTTGTTTATAATCGTGACAGGCAGTATTGTTGATGTAGGTTACTTTACCGTCTTTCAACATAAAGCACCGCTTTAATTCTTCTGTCGGCCGCTTACCTTGCAAATGTTCAATTAAGTTTTCTACCGGTGCCTCGCCATCATCAAGGGTGATAAAATCAAAAAACTCAAACACCCGGGCATCCGTAAGAGAGCGCAGTTCCGTATTGGCAAAGCCACCGCCCATGGCAACTTTCACTAAAGGGCAATGTTGCCTGATCCATTGGCCGCAGCGAAAGGCTGTATAAAGATTACCGGGGAAAGGCACTGAAATGGCAACAAGCATTGGAATGGTTGCAAGCATTTTTTTCTCCAGTATTTCAATTAGTATTTTATCAATGTAAGTATAAGGCAGTTGCAGCGCTGCATATAATTCATCAAAACTATTTGCTGAGCGGCCGAGCTTTTCTGCATAACGGCTAAAGCCAAAATGAGGATCTACACATTCTTTCACCAGATCTGATAAATCTTCGAGGAACATGGTGGCAATATGTTTTGCTTTATCCTGTATGCCCATGCTGCCAAAGGCCCATACCATATCATCCAATTGCTGAAAGCGGCTGGCTTCGGGTAAAAAATTTCTTTTGGCAATGAGGTGGGCAAGGGTGGCATTTTTGCCCTGCAAAAACAACATTACAGAACTGATGGAATTGATATAATCTTGCTGCAGGGCAATGATACGTGCGGCATTTGCTGAAAGCTGCTTGTTATTTGAAATGGTGATTTGCTCAAACAATTTTATTAAGCCGGGCTTTGAAAAAATTTCAAGCATTACTTCTATCCCGAGGTCGGCCTGGTAAGCCGAAATATTTCTTGTATTAAGAAACCCCTTTAAATATGCAGTTGCCGGATACGGCGTATTTAACTGTGTAAAAGGTGGAGTAATTAATAATACAGTAACACTCAAAATAAAAATATTTAGGATGCAAAATTATTTGTTGCCCCCGTCCCCTCCCGATAAAAATCGGGACCTTGTTCCGGGGAGGTCTTCTAACAGCTTAAACTTTTCGTAGATACTTATAAATTTGTGCTTCGTTTTTATTTCTCATATTTATCACTCATTATTCATCACTCCTCATTCATCTTCAACATTTCTCCAGCGCCTGTAGTATATCGCTTAAAATATCATCTGCATGCTCCAGCCCTACGGATATGCGGATAAGGCCTGGTGTTATATTGGTGGCGAGGCGCTCTTCTTCTGAAAGTTTTGCGTGGGTGGTGCTTGCAGGGTGAGATGCAATACTGCGGGTATCACCCAGGTTGGCTGTGAGCGAAAGCATTTGCAGGCTGTTTAAAAATGCACGGCCACTCTCCAACCCGCTGGATAAATTGAAACAAACAATACCACCCCCATTTTGCATTTGATTTATGGCAATTTCATACTGCGGGTGACTTGGCAGAAAAGGATATTTAATTGTATCTATTTTAGGATGTTGCTCCAAAGCTTTTGCAATATGCAATGCATTTTTTGCATGACGCTCCATTCTTACATCAAGCGTTTCCAGGCTTTTGCTTAATATCCAGGCATTGAATGGAGACAACGCCGGGCCCGTGCTGCGGCAAAATAAGTAGATGTCCTGTATCAATTCTTTTTTGCCAACAATTACACCGCCGAGTACCCTGCCCTGCCCATCGATCCATTTGGTGGCAGAGTGTACTACAAGGTCGGCACCAAAATCAATCGGGCGCTGATTCACCGGTGTTGCGAAACAATTATCTACATTTAAAATGAGGTTATGTTTTTTTGCAAGCTCGTTTACAAATGCTAGATCGATGATGGCTAAGCCCGGGTTGGTGGGTGTTTCCAAATAAATCATTTTTGTATTTGGCTTTATGGCAGTCTCCCACTCATTCGGTTTATCAGCACTTACATAACTGTAATCAATACCATAGT
>JANMVB010000075.1:0-2477 GCA_031392305.1 Ferruginibacter sp. | reverse complement strand
TACCTGGGAAGAATTAAGGGCAGGAAAAAAATTTTCAATTATTGAATTAAATGGTGCCGGCAGTGAGCCCACACATATATACGATCCCCGCCATTCTGTTTTTTTTGCCTGGAAAGAAATCATTCGTCATCTTTCAATTCTTTTTACAATCAGCAGGCAAAATCATAAAGCTTTGCGGATGCCCTATATGGAATTTGCTGTGGGTATGCAGATGCTAAAGGATAATTCGGCATACATTAAATTGATCAGCAATCAATTTGACAAACCTGTAAATACAAACTGAGTTGAGGTAGATTAGTTTTTCACTTATGAGATATCCAGTTGTTCGTTATAAAACTATGCTCATGGTAATTGGTGCATCTTACATTATGTTTGGAACTTTGTTAATGCGGCCGAGTGTAAAGTAATTGCATATATATTCGCTATGAATGGGGGCGAAATAAGAGGGGTTGCTTCTGCGACTATTCAATGATAATATATGTTTCTGTAGCTTCAGTTTCGCCTCTTCCCTTTGCTATTTTGGTTTATAAAGCAATAATGAAAACATAAAAATTATTTTATTTAAAAACTTGCATTTCTTTATTTCGTAGATTGAATTATTGAAATACAAACATGGATAATTTTAAAGCTTTAGAGCCAGGGCAGTGGATAAATAAATATGCTGATGGATTATATGCTTATATAATTGTGCGTATCAGGGATGCAGCCCTTGCAGAAGATATTGTACAAGAAACCTTTTTAAATGCATGGAAAGCAAGGGAGAGTTATAAAGGGTTTGCATCGGAAAAAAACTGGTTGTATGCAATTTGCAAAAATAAAATTATAGATCATTACAGAAAGCAATCTACATCCATAGTAAATGTATCGGGCAGTGATGAGAACTTGTATTTTGATGAAGCAGATCACTGGACAGATAAAAGCTTGCCTAAAGAATGGGGTATGGATTATTCTCAGCCGGTTGAAATAAAAGAATTTTATGTGGTACTGGAAAACTGTAAAATGAAACTGATACAAATCCAGCAAAAGGTATTTGTATTAAAATACATGGAGGATATGAATTCGGATGAAATTTGTAAGGTTTTAAATATTACGCCGTCTAACTATTGGGTACTCATTCACCGTGCTAAATTGCACCTGCGTACCTGCCTCGAAAAAAACTGGGTAAATATTTATTGAAAATTATGAAGCGATTATTATTGACCTGTAAAAAAGCTACCTATTTAATTTCACTGAAGGAAGAAAATAAATTATCCTTTCGCCAAAGTATGCAACTTCGTGCCCACTTAACCGTTTGCAGTTTTTGTAAATTGTTTCAAAAGCAAACAAGGTTTATTGTACATAATGCGAAGCTTAGTAATGAGCACATCCATGCTGAATTATCAGTTGAATCAAAAGGGGAAATTCAGAAAAATTTAAATGCAATAATTGGTATCAGATAATTTACAGCACATTTATTTAAATCCGACATTGTATTATTCGCCTGCAGCCTTCTCCACATTTTCACTCTTCTAGTCCTTTATTTTGCCATTTTTAAATTTGTCCTGGAAGTATTTTCACATTGAGTTTTTAAATAAATTTAGTTGTCCGGGCAGAAGTATTTCAATTTAGCATCGTTGCCACGCTCGGTTCAAAGGCATCACTTTTGGGAGCTTTAATCACGTTGTAATTAGCTTACATCAGCAAATTAAATTGTTTAAAAACTGATGCAAAGGCATAGTAAGCTTAGGAAAAATTTCAATGATTAACATTGGCATTTATTAATCCCTGCTTCTGCCAGTGTAAATCATGATATAATAAACAAGCATTGCAATAGAAGATAAAGCAGCTACTACATAAGTTAATGCCGCCCATTTTAATGCATCTTTGGCTTTCTCATGTTCTGTTGTCCTGGTAATTTTAGCTGTATCTAACCACTTTAATGCCCTGGCAGAAGCATCAAATTCTACAGGTAAGGTAATTACTGAAAATAAGGTAGAAACTGCAAACAGTACAATGCCTATTAATAGAATTGTTTGGTTGCCACCTCCAAATCCCAGCATTCCTATTCCGGCAATTATAACCCATTGAGATAAATTAGTACTAATTTGAGTGATAGGTACTAACCGGCTACGCAACATTAACATTGAATAGGCCGTGGCATGCTGCACAGCATGTCCACATTCATGGGCAGATACAGCAGCGGCAGCTACTGTCCTTCCTTCATAAACTTCTGCACTAAGGTTTACTGTCTTTTTTGTAGGGTCGTAGTGGTCAGATAAAAAGCCAGGTACAGAAATAACTTCTACATCGTAAATTCCGTTATCCCTTAGCATTTTTTGTGCCACTTCCTTTCCACTTAATCCGGAAGAAGTAGGCACATTGCCATACTCCTTGAATTTACTCTTTAGCCTGAACTGCACTGCCATTCCAATCAGCATAAAAATAACCGAAATAGCCATTATACCAAGTGTCATATTTGTAAGTATTATTTACTTCAA
>JANMVB010000056.1:0-8330 GCA_031392305.1 Ferruginibacter sp. | reverse complement strand
GTACAAGATTCTGTGTTGCAAACCAATTGATTTAAAATATTTATTTTTGTTTTTTAGGCGGCTTAAGCCAGCCTGTTTAGTGGAGCTCTCTTTATTGACAGCTCCCTATTTTTTTGTTTTCTCCTGCCAATTCCAGCTCCTCTTTATTTAGATAGTTTTTATCATAAGTAGTCCCTGTTTTGCAAAGCGTATACATCATTTCAAGAAGCTTTCTTTGCACTGCCACTACTGCTTTCATCTTTATACCATGTTTAGATACGAGTCTTATAAATATTGCCTTAAATCTTTTATCATGCTTTATTGCTGACAGTGCCGGTAAATGCATTGCTTTTCTTAAATGGCGGTTCCCTTTCTTCGATATCCGGGGTTTTCCTTTGACTGATGTGCCCGATTGTTTTTCTTTTACATCCAATCCTGCATAGCTTGTAAGTTGTCGTTTATTGCGAATCAGGTTAAACCCATTTGTTTCAGCAAATACTGTTACCGCAGTTAAAAACCCTATACCCGATAGCGAACACATTAACTTAATTTTCCTTTTTATTTCTTCATCAGCTTTTACCAATCCCAACAGTTCTTGTTTGATCTCTTTTTCCTGTTTATTAAGCAGCACAATTCTTTTTTGTATCCGCTCAGCACTTCGCAAATAAGGTATGGCCTGCGCCTTTTCTGCATGCAGCTGATTCTTTAATACTGTTCTTTCTGCTATTATCTGACTGCGTTCCCGGGTAAGCTGGCTCAAGGTTTTAAGCAATGCGTTGGGCCTATGCCACCTATCAAGCCTTCTCTCTAATCCAAAAAGCGTAATAGCTTCGGATGCTGTTTTGTCTGTTACCGTTTTAATGGCTAAAGAACGGGCATAGTTGCTGATCTTATTAGGCAAAATAATACTTACTTCCAGTTCTTGTTCATCTAAGTAATAAGCGAATGGCTCATGATATACACCCGTGGCTTCCATTACAAAACGAACTTCTTCTGAGGATCCTGTAAGCTTTGACACCCATTGCAAAAGCGAAGAAAATCCTTTTGCTGTGTTGGTGAAAGTTTTAGAAGCATACAATTCAGGGATCCAGTCATCATACATCTTACCTAAGCAAACAACCAGCTCTTTTTGAGCTACATCAATACCTGCAACCTGTTTTACAATTTTTTTCATACTGTTTTAAGTTTAATTAAAAAGTGAAAAATCTCCCTTACGTTTTGTCTCCTGGACGGATATTCTGGCTGCATAGATTTACCATACGCCTTACATTCTGTTCAAACTCTAAGAGATAAAAAAAGGGGAGGTAAAATCTTATACTGAACATACCTGTAGGTTGTTTGAGAGTGACTGTACTCTCACCTTTTTTCACTTATAATCAAATCTATTGGTATAAATTTAATTAGATCAAAGAACTCATATTTTAATATTTTACAAACATAGGAGTGAGTGACACAACGATGCTGCTCATTGCTTCACAGCCGGACAAAAAATATGATTTTATTAAGGTACAATCTCGTCAGCGATGACGGGAAAGGCTGCCAATGAAGACCCACATAGCTTCTTAGCCCGGCTAATAAAACTTTTCATTTTTTTATACACTCCACAAAAAATGGCACTTGACAAGGCAACGGTTAAAACCATTGTCAACCCTGCGCAAATTACGCAAACGTTGGCGTACAAAGTGGCATCAAATCAGGACAGTACAGGATGACCTCCAATAGGGGTGGGTATAATTTTATGATGCGATTATTTATCACAATTAACAATGCTATATGAACAAAAAACTGTGTGTAAACAAGTTTTACATCCTCCTCATTTTTCTTATTTCTTCTTTGTCATCCATGGCCCAAACATTTTCCGTAAGCGGAAAAGTTACGGATGCGACAGGTAAGCCATTGGAAGGTGCTACTGTTTCGGAAAAGGGCACAAAAAATTCGACTGTTACTAATCCGATTGGAATATTTCAGTTAAATGTTTCATCTGGTAAGGCAAAACTGGTAATTAGTTTTGTAGGCCATGAAGAACTGGAAATTGGCGTAAATAATCAAAAAGAGTTACCAGTCACGCTGAAGTCAGGAAATGAAGGCTTAACTGATGTGGTGGTGATAGGTTACGCAACGGTTAAAAGGAAAGATGTAACCGGTTCGGTTGCAGGTATCAACCAGAAAGACATCAGGTCCCGTCCAGTTGACAATGCACTGCAGGCCATGCAGGGTAAAGTTGCCGGTGTGGATATTACTTCTAATGAGCGTCCCGGACAGGTGGGCAGCATTAATATTCGTGGTGTACGTTCACTTACGGCATCAAACACGCCACTGTTTGTTGTGGATGGCATTCCTTTAACTACGGGAGGCATTGAATATATTAATCCAAACGACATAGAATCAATTGATGTGTTGAAAGATGCTTCTGCTACAGCCATCTTTGGTTCAAGGGGCGCCAATGGTGTTGTAATTGTTACCACCAAGCAGGGCAAGGTGGGTAAAGTACAGGTCAATCTTTTTAGCTCTACTACTTTTGAAACTATCAGGGACTGGGCGCCTATCATGTCTGCGTCTGAATACATAGATTTTCGCCGCTGGGCTGTTTACTATAGTAATACGGCAACCCGGCCAAGGGGTGATGCTCCCACTATTGCTAACGACCGGGATATTTTTCTGGCGACTGCTGACCCAACTGCCTGGAAAAATATTGCCCAGGGCTGGTCCTCTGGAACCTGGGATGGCTCAAAAGTTGGCAATACAGATTGGGCAGACTTAGTATCACAAACAGGTGTCACAAACGACAATACCATCAGTGTCAGTGGCGGTACTAAAAATATAAAAGCTTATGCTTCTTTTGGATATTTAAATAATAAAGGTACTTCTCTCGGGCAAAAATTTACACGATTTTCAGGAAAAGCAAGTGTGGATATACAGGCTACGGACTGGTTTAATATGGGGGCAAATGTAAATGTTACTCAAAGTACACAGGAGTTTGGCCAATCGAATCTCATAATCGGCTCATTTGTTGGTTCTCCACAAACAAGTATTTATGGGTCTTCCAGGAATCTTTTTAAATGGGCGCTTCCCTACGATTCTACCGGTAACAGGGTACTTTATCCCGGTGGCGATGTGGCCATAAAAAATATAGTAGATGAGCAGAAATATACACAGGATCAAAGGGTAACCCTTCGTGCATTTGGAAGCCTGTATGCCCAGGTGGATTTTGGAAAAATTCATCATGTTTTAAAGGGATTGAAATACCGCATGAACTTTGGCCCTGATTTTTCTAACTATACTAATGGTATTTATATTGACGGACAGTCGGCAGCCAGCAGCGGAATTAACGGAGCCTCATTGCAGGAATCCAAAACGTATTCATGGACATTAGATAACCTGATCTATTACGATAAGGAAATCAAAAAACACAGTTTTGGTCTTACCTTATTACAAAGTGCAACAAAGTTTGTTGCCAATCCTGTAAACCGAATAACAGGTACCGGTATACCATTTGCCAGCCAAAGATGGTATGCACTTAACAATGGAGTATTACCCGCCACTAATCTCACCATCATTCAAACTTCTGATTTAACCGAAAGGAAATTATTAAGTTATATGGGCCGCTTAAATTATGGGTTTGATGATAGATATTTATTGACAGTATCTGTACGTACAGATGGCGCTTCGCAGCTTGCAGAAGGAAATAAATTTGATATATTTCCAAGTGCGGCATTGGCATGGCGGATTAATAAGGAAAGCTTTATGCAAAACTTTGGATGGCTGAATGATTTAAAGCTTCGTGTTGGTATGGGGGTTACAGGTAATTCTGCCATTGATGCTTATAAAACCAAGGGCAGAACATCGGCTCTGTTCTATCCAATAGGTGGCGCTCTTAATGCAGGTTCACTTCCTGTTGTAGAACTTGCAAACAAAGATTTGCGTTGGGAAAAAACAACACAGTATAACATTGGGCTTGACTTCTCAATATTAAAAAGAAGGATTTCAGGGGCAATTGATGTATACACTTCACAAACGAAAGATTTGTTAATGGCACGTTCAATACCCACTGTAACGGGTTACACCACCACACTCCAAAATGTGGGAGAAACTGCCAACAAGGGTGTTGACATTAATATCAACACCATCAATGTGACCACTAAACACTTTCAATGGACAAGTAACATAAACGCCTCCTGGCAAAAAGACAGGATAGTTACCCTTGCAAATGGCAAACAAAATGATATTAATAATAACTGGTTTATCGGCCAGCCCCTCGGTGTTATTTATGGCTTTGCGTCGACAGGCATGTGGCAATATGCTGATACTGCAACAATACGCAAGTTTGGCCTCAACGGTAACAACTTTACACCTGGCCAGGTAAGGCCTATTGACCAAAATGGCGATAACAAAATTGATGGAAACTTTGACCGGGTAATTATTGGCCATACAAGGCCCCGGTGGATAGTAGGTATGACAAATAACTTTAGCTACAAAAATTTTGAGTTGTCATTTTTTATATATGGACGGTTGAACTATTGGTTTGATACAGGTGGAGAAGCACAAACGGCACGGGGTAACCAGCGGCAGATTAATTACTGGACAGATAATAACCAAAACAGTGAATATCAAAAACCATTTTATTCTGTAGCTTCAGGTGATAACTATTCAGCGGCATTGGGGTATAAAAAAGCATCGTTTATGAAAATAAGGAACATTTCTGCTTCATATAACGTTCCCGGAAAAATTCTGACTAGGATGCACATGTCTACCCTGCGGGTGTATTTCCAGGCTGCTAACCCCGGTATGCTATTCTCCCAGATTAAATTCATGGATATGGATGCATCAGCAATGTTCTCTAACCGTGGTTACACTATTGGTATTAATGCTGGATTTTAATTGATAATTACTTGCTGGTAAAAACTTTTGCAATTATCAGCAATAAAAAATATACAAATGAAAAATAAAATAGTTAGAATAAGTATAGCGGCCATTCTTTTTGTGATGGTTACCACTTCATGTAAAAAATCATTCTTAGATGAAACACTTAAAACCGTAAGGGATTTGGAGTTTTATAAAACGGGTGCCGGCATACAGCAATTGGTTAACGGCGCCTATCACCAGGTATTTGCCACTCCTTTCAATGGAGAAATGGCATTTTCTAACATGTGCTATGGCGCTGATGAATTTCGTGTAGGTGGCGACCCTTCAAACGGTATGTACAATTCTTATGGCAATACATTTGGCCCAACTGTTACTATTAATAATGGTAATACAGTTCTTGCAAATGCACAATGGGATAATTTATACATTGGAATAGGGCAAGCCAACCTGATTATTCAAAATGCAAATGCCAGTGCATCTACCGCTCCTGCTATTAAAAATACAGCCTTGGGGGAAGGGTATTTTCTACGGGCCTATAACTATTTAAGGCTGGTGAGCCAATTCGGTGCGGTGCCTTTAAAAATTATACCCAGCGATCCCGGCGCCGCAGCAGAATTAGAATTTACCCGTGCGGCACCTAAAGACGTGTATGAAGTAATAATTGCTGATTTTACAAAAGCGTATAACCTTTTAGGAAATACTGGTGGCCCTGGAAAAATTACCAAAGATGCTGCAGGGCATTTTATGGCGAAAGCATACCTGAGCCGTGCCAGTGAAATTAATGATTCATGGAATTCTTCAACCAATGCTGCAGATTTAGCTGCCATTGGGCCATTGTGCGATGCTGTTATTGCCAATCATGCTTTAGCTCCAAACTTTGGCGATTTATGGAGGTACACAACTCCCAACGGCGCAAATGAAAACCTGCGTGAAGTAATCCTGTCTGCACAGTTTACATCAGACTTATCGGCAAATGGCCAAAATACACAGCATTTATATTATGCTGCCCGTTACGAAGATGTAGCACAAATGCAGCGGGACTTGAGTGGCGACCGCCCTTTCAGCCGGTTGGCGCCAAACTTTTTCATGTACAGAATATATGATATGCAAAATGACTCAAGGTTTTGGAAAACCTTCAGGACAAAACACAAGGTTAATGCTGCTGCACCAACGGCCCCTTATGTTCAGGGAGACTTGGGTATTATGTATGTTATCAATCAACCAGGTGATACCCGGTTTTCTGGAAATCTGTTAAACAATTCTGTGGTATATAGCGGAACAGGAAAAACTATACCCCATGTGTACGTAGCGTATAAAAATGGTGTTACCACAGACGGTGGATGGAACGATACCCGCAAATTTCCTTCATTAAGTAAATTTTTTGATGGTTCCCGTACGGCAGGCTTTAACGATGTAAGGGGCCTTCGGGATATTACATTAGCCCGTTCTGCAGAAACCTATTTGATTGCTGCCGAAGCAAAAATACGTTTGGCAAAATTGGGTACGGGTGCTTATACTGATGCGTTGCCTTATATCAATCCACTTAGGGCAAGAGCAGAATATAAAAATGCAGAAATCCGTTCGGTTTATTATGATGGTGGAGCTGCACCAAGCAGTGCGCCTCAATCTGTTCCTCCTTCATTTTTTCCTGAAAATTCTTATTACGAGTCAAATAATATTCCTGTTACAACGGCCGCTTCAACCCCTTTAGCAATTACCGACATTGCCGCTTTACCTGCGGGAGATGAGTATATTATAAATGCATTGGGTTTAACAGCAACATACGACAGGATGCTGGCGCTTGTATTAAATGAAAGATCACGGGAACTGGCAGGGGAGTACTTACGCTGGCAGGATTTGTCACGTACCAAAACATTGGTAAAACGTGCCCAGGTATTTAATCCTGATGCTGCCCCTAATATTAAAGACCATCATTTGTTAAGGCCCATACCTCAAACTTTTCTTGATGGAATTCAAGCAGGTGGAGTTGCCTTAACAGGAGCACAAAAACAAGCAATGCAAAATACAGGCTACTAAAATCTTTCTCATGTTTTGGTAAGAAAGGGCGGTCAATGTAAATTGTACCGTCCTTTCTTTTTTACTGAAGCCAACAATAACTATCCCAACTCCATAATTGCTGGAGAAATGCTTTTCATTCTTTAATCAAGTACATATATGATCAAGAGATTTTACTGCGCAATAGTGGCACTAACCGTAACGGCTACTTCTTATGCCCAGGTAGAAACAGGCACGGATGCCAATGCTCCTTTACATGCTTTGAAGGTTGATTACCCCACGCCTTACGAACCCATGCAAAAGGCCGAAATAAAAAAGCTGCTCGACCGGGTTTTTGATTATGTTGACAAGGTTACGTTAGCCCAGATGGTAAATAAAAAAACAGGCAAAGCATTGGCAGGCACGACGGAGCTGGATTCGAATACAGTTTTACAGCAGGGCGATTTCAGGTTGAACAGTTACGAATGGGGTGTTACCTATTCTGCTATGTTAAGGGCAGCAGAAACTACCGGCGATGAGAAATATAAAAATTATGTGAAGGAACGATTTACATTTTTAGCAACCTGGATGCCCGCTGTAAAAAAGGCAAAAGAGGCAGGTATTTTTAAAAATAATAGTTATCCCTTCCGTCAGTCAATTGAACCAAAAGCACTGGATGATGCAGGTGCCATTGCTGCGGCAATGATACGGGCTACAAGGGCAGGCACCAACAACGATCTGCGGCCGATGATCGATCACCTCGTAAACTTTGTGGCTAAGGTAGAATATCGTTTTACTGATGGCACACTTGCCCGGATAAGGCCACAAAAAAATACACTATGGCTGGACGATTTGTACATGGGTGTACCTGCCCTGGCTGAAATGGGAAAACTAACCGGTGATAAAAAATATTTTGATGATGCCGTAAAACAGGTAAAGCAATTTAGTGAGCGCATGTTTAATAAAGATAAGGGCCTCTACATGCATGGCTGGGTACAAAGCATGGAAACACACCCTGAGTTTCGCTGGGGGAGGGCCAATGGCTGGGCACTGCTTACAAAGACAGACTTGTTAGATGTGCTACCCGAAAATCATCCGGGCCGGGCATTTGTATTGCAGCAATTAAAGGCACATATAAAAGGGCTTGCTGCCTATCAAAGCAGCACCGGCTTCTGGCACCAGTTGCTCGACAGGAATGATTCGTACCTGGAAACTTCAGCTACAGCCATTTATGCATATTGCATTGCACATGCCTGCAACAAAGGCTGGATAAACCCGGTAACGTATGCACCCATGGCTATGCTGGCATGGAATGCAGTAGCCACCAAAATAAATGCAAAAGGCCAGGTAGAAGGCACCTGTGTAGGAACAGGCATGGCATTCGATCCTGCATTTTATTATTACCGCCCTGTGAATGTTTTTGCGGCGCATGGCTATGGCCCGGTAATTTTAGCAGGTGCTGAAATGTACCGTATGATGGACAAAAATAAATT
>JANMVB010000592.1:0-2463 GCA_031392305.1 Ferruginibacter sp. | reverse complement strand
AGAATTTGTGAGCGCAACACATTGTGCAAATCAGCAACTGCATCAAATGGACCGTAGGTTTTTAATTCTTTATAAAGACGAAACATACCTGCTATCCCTTTATGCTGATCTTTTAGAAATGCGGGATGAAAATGGCATCTTTCCAATCCTTCAAACAGCGGCTGTAAAAAAAAATTGGATACAACGGTAATGTGGAGGTGGGGATTTTGTTGCAACAGGTTTCGAAGTACAGGTACTGTCATAGCTACATCTCCCATAGCAGAAAAACGAATAACCAATATATGAGTGGGTGGTGCCGGCACTTATGTTGATGGGTGATTGTACAATACAGGATTAAGTCCGGGGTCGTTATACATCTTCATTTGCCGGTACACTTTCATGTACTTTTTCCCCTGGGCAATATCAGTAAGCAGCTCATCAATAGCAAGTGAAAGATCATTCCTTTGTTCCAGCAATATGGTAAATTTATTTGAACAGGTCAACCGATGTTCCTCCCCTGCGCCTACCCTGTTAACTTCTGCCTCCATGTGGTAAATTTTCAAGGCAAGAATTGACAAGCGGTCAATGGCCCATGCCGGACTTTCTGTATTAATAGTAGCACCTGGCAAGGGTTGTATAGATCCGTATTGTTCCAAAAAGTATCCGTCAATGTATTCCACCATATCTGTGCGTACCTGGTTAGATGCATCTATCCTTCTTTTTAATGCAAGCCCTTCGCTGGCATCAATCTGTGGGTTACGAACGATATCTTCCAGGTGCCATTGTACATTGTCCACCCAGTTTTTGGCATAAAGCAAATGTTCAACAAATGCTGCCGGGTATGGGTTTTTAATAACAGCATCCACGCTATCTGTAACATGATAATCATGAATACATTTACTAAATACTTCATTACAAATAACACTTATCATAAACAAAAAAAAATAATGATTAAGCTTGATTTTTATTACGCACAGCGAAAAAGTACAATGGAATCCCTATAAGTGTAATTACCAGGCCCGGCCAGGTAAATTGCGGTTTGTAAATTATCAATAATGTACAAAAGCTAATGCCCATTAAAATATAAATAATGGGTAATACCGGGTATCCAAAAGCTTTGTATGGCCTGTCGGCATCAGGATACTTTTTGCGTAAAATAAAAATGCCGGCAATGGTGAGTACATAAAATATTACCACAATAAAAGAAACCATATCCAGCAGGTCGCCATACCTTCCGCTAAGGCACAAAGCGCTTGCCATGGCACATTGTATCCACAATGCCCATTCCGGAACTTTACTGGTATTTAATTCTCCTGCTTGTTTAAAAAATAATTTATCCTTTGCCATGGTGTAATAAACCCTGGCCCCGGCCAATATCAATCCGTTGTTGCATCCAAATGTTGAGATCATGATCATTACTGCAATGATGATGGTACCACTGCTGCCAAAGATGGCTTCTGAAGCGCTTAACGCTACCCTGTTATCTTTTGCAAATGCTAACTCATTCAATGGCACCGTGGCCAGGTAAACCACATTTGTTAAAATATAAATTATCGTTACAATCAGGGTCCCTAAAAACAGGCTGAGGCCAATGTTTCTTTTTGGGTTTTTTATCTCACCTGCAATAAACGTTACATTGTTCCAGGCATCGCTGCTAAAGATACTACCTACCATTGCGCTTGCCATGGCGCCCAACGCTGCGCCCATTAGCAGGGGTTTGTAACTAATGCCGGTAGCGGTTTTAGCAAGATTTTGCACTGTCCATGCATTTTGCCAGTTGGCCTGCCACACATCCCATTTAAAAGCTATAAAACCTGCTATGATAAGGCCGAATAAAGAAATAAGTTTGGTGGAAGTAAAAATGCTCTGGATATATTTTCCAGCTTCAATACCTTTTGTATTAATGAAGGTGAGCAGTATGATTAAGCCAATTGCTACCAGTTGGGCATAATGAATATTTAAGCCCAGTAAGTTGAAAGTATTTACATCCTCCCAGGCCAGGACTGGAAAAAAATATCCGGCAAATTTTGCAAAACCAACTGCTACAGCGGCAATGGTGCCGGTTTGTATTACTGCAAAAAAACTCCACCCATATAAAAAGCCAATCAAGGGATTGTACGATTCTTTCAAATAAACATATTGGCCACCTGCCTTGGGGTACATGGCACTTAATTCTCCATAACTAAGTGCAGCGGTCAATGTCATAAAACCTGTAATAATCCAGGCTGCAATCAGCCATCCGGCACTGCCCAGGTCTTTGAGCATATCGGCACTTACAATAAAAATTCCGGAACCTATCATAGACCCTGCAACAATCATTGTTGCATCAAAAAGGCTGAGAGAAGGCTTAAATGAAACATTGGTTTCTGTCATATTGGTCGTTATAATTTGGGTGGTTTTTTATAAGATGGGCATTAAAAAATCCCGTTTTTTATACGGGATTGAAGGTATATAAATTTGACCGGATTATTGTTTAACGGATTC
>JANMVB010000500.1:0-3074 GCA_031392305.1 Ferruginibacter sp. | reverse complement strand
TGTACCCCAGGTTATTATTTTTAAGGTTGCCCTTTTGTTTCAGCAAATTCTCATATTCCTCTTTAATCTTATTATCGAGGTAAGGGATTGCTTTATCAACGATGGATTTAATTTCCTGCGCCTGTTTGCCGGTAAGCGCATTTAGTTTTTTTAAATGTCCTATGCCTGTTACAATGTATTGGGTAATATACCGGTCATCTGGCCCGCCTTTAAACCATACAAAACCGCCGTTGGAGCTTTGTATCTCTTTTAATTTATTGATTGCTTTTCCGGCTTCGCTGCTCATTTTAACCATATCAAACAAAAGGGCTATGTTTTTCTTTTGCTGGCTTTCGTTTTGTGCATCCAACACCCAGGGTGTTTCCTGTAGCAAAGCAGATTTTAGTTCTTCATTTTTTTGAAGATTGCTTAACAAAGCAGCCGTATCGCCCCCTGCCCCCTGAAGGGGGGAACTCCATTTTTCAAAAACAGCTTTTATTTTAGGTGTGCTGTTGCTTATATAAGTTGCTAAAGAGTTTGCATAATACCTGTTGAAAACCTGCTCTGCGCAATCATACGGATATTCCATCAGGTAGGGTAGTGCCTGTACTGCATACCAAACAGGATTGGCGGTAAACTCCACCGTTAACGCATGATTGCTGAGTGTATTACTACTGGCGCTATTCAATAATTTTTCAAATTTAAAATCTTTGCTGCTGGTGTTACGTAAGTTGAGCGGCAGGGATTCAGTTACCAGCATACGATTGGTGAGTACAGGTAAGGCCATTTCTTCACCGTCTGAAAAATCACCCCCATCCCCTAAAGGGGAGTTATTCGACGAGTTCGATGGTGTTGACTTGGCGATTATTCTATAAGTCATCGCAGAATTAAAATTGAAAGGGATTTCCATTGGAAATTTTATGGCTGCGCTTTGCCCTGGTGCTACAGTAAAATATTGGTTTGGAAATACATTTTTAAACCATCCATCTACCGGCTTGTTGGTAGCAGCATCTAATAATTCCAATTGTGCCGTACCGGTAATTTCCTTTTCACTAAGGTTTACAACTTTTGCGCTAAACTCCATACGGTCGCCTTCCCTTACAAACCTTGGTGCGTTTGGCTGCACCATTAGCGGCTTTTGAGTAACAACTGATTTTTGCTGGTATCCATTTGCCAAATCTTTTGTATGTGCAAAGGTCATCAGTTTCCATTCTGTCAATGCTTCGGGAATGGTAAATTCAAAAGAAATATTTCCTTCTGCATCTGTTTTAAGATCGGGGAAAAAGAAGGCAGTTTCATTAAAATTTTTACGGACTTGTACTTCTTCCTTATTTGTGTCAAGGGGTTTCTCTAGTAATTGCATTTTATCGGATTCTTTATTAGAGGTACTATTTCCCAAAGAGTCATAAATCTGTACAGTTTCGACACCGGCATCAGCCGTTACAGCCAGCTCAGCCACATTTCCTTGCATTCTTGAAACACTGCCAGTAATATCCTTTTTTCTGATACTTGCATAACCTATCACCACCACTTCACTCAACAACTGGTCGTAAGACTTTGGTTTTGCAGTCACATAATTATATTCCCTTCGGTTGTATTCTTCTGAATTAACGGCACTAAATCCATTCTCCATCCAGCTAATGGTGCTATACAGCCCAGGCCATATATTTAATGCAGACCAGCCATGCGGTTTAAACTGATCAAGACTTGCATCGTACATGCCGGCGAGCATTTCTGCAGCAACCTTTTCGCCTTTGCTGCCGCTGATTTTTACAGTCCATTTTTCTTTGCTGCCGGGTAAAATTTTATCCCTGAAAGTTTGATAGCTTATATTTAAATCTTTGTTGCTACACGGAATGCTGAAGCTTTCATTTCCTTTATACACCCGGTTATGCTGCACAAAAGCATAACTTAACCCAATACCTCCACGGTCATTTTCATTAACAGCCACCTCATTTTCATAGGGCTGGTTCAATTTAACCGATTGGTAATTTGTAGTAACAGCTTTATCCATTTTACTGAGTGTATGAATAAGCCAGATATTTGAGAAACCGGTTTTGATGGTATATTTAATTTTATCACCTGGTGCTGCAACAGGATTTTTTACATCCACTATCACCGGCTCGTTTTCCGGGGTTGTTTTATCGGTTAGCTGAATATATTTTTCTGTGCGTACTTCTTCACCATACTTGTCTTTTGCCACTGCAGTGATCTTATACCAACCGGCCTTCCATTGCCCAATCACCATTGCCCATTCACGATTGGTGCTGTCGGTTTTTTCAAAAACTTTTTCCGCTGGTGTATAATTTTTTACTTCATGCTCATCCTTATAAACATCATAAGGGAAGTAGCCATAATATTCATCCCGGCTCATAATAAACTGATCTGGCTGCTCCCAATACCTTTCCCTGAAAATTTTATTTGGGCTTGTTAACTTTTGTATGCTGACAGTTACGGTAGTTTTTTCTTCAATGTCATTCAGGTTGGTACTTTTTACCAATATTTTTTTCAGGCTGTCAACAGATAATTTGGAGGGAACTTTTATTTCTAATTGCAGCAACTGGTAAGCAACTGCTACAGAAGTACTACCACTCCGGGTTTCGCCGTTCAGGTCGGTTATATCTGCACTTACTTCATAATAAAAAGTGGGTTGGTCTTTTTTGTTGATGCTTTCATCCGGCAAAGCCTTAAATGTAATATTGAATTCTCCTTTACTATCAGTTGTTGATACACCATTACCTATTTCCATTTCATCAGACGGCCTGTCTGGAGGAAATATTTTTCGGCCATATCCGCCGCCGTACTTGTCATACCACCATGGCTGGTAACGTACTTTGCGGACTACCCGGTATTTTACTGCTGCCCCATCAATATTATTGCCTGCATAAGCTTTTGCCACACCAGTTACTTTTATGCTATCGAATAAGCGGTAAGTACCAGCAGGCTTTTTTACCTCTACAAAAAATTTAGGGCGCTTGTATTCTTCCACATTAAAATATTGAGTGGCACTGGTAGTTTCATCAAATAAACTAAACTGGCCATTGAGCGTGCTTTCCGGTAATTTGAATGATCCGTTGTACGATCCATATTCATTG
>JANMVB010000483.1:0-1606 GCA_031392305.1 Ferruginibacter sp. | reverse complement strand
CCCCACTCCAGGTTGCCTGATGCTAAAATACTGTTGCGTACTATATATTCATGCAGCTCAACCCCATTCGAAAAACGATCTACAGGTTTTTTTTCCAGGCATTTATAAATCATACTTACCAGCCACTCAGGCACCTGCATTTCAGGTATTTTTATTTCTTCCGTCCAGCTTGCTGGTAGGTTTTGTTGCCTCAATGAAAGCAGGTTCGGGGGTGGTGTTTCCAGGTGAGCAACCATCACTGCATTGCGTGCAGATTCTCCGTTATCCTTTAAAGGAAAAGGAACTGTACCCGATAAAAGTTCAAACATAATTACACCAAAACTATACACTTCTGTTTCATACAACAATTTTCCTTCATGTTGTTCCGGTGCCATAAATTCTATTGCACCTGCCTGTCTTAAACTCGTACGTCGTTGCTCATCCGACATTACCGACAAACCGAAATCCAACAAAATATAATTACCTGTATGAATATTGAATTTTACATTATTACTTTTAATATCACCATGCTTTACATCTACCCAATGACAATGTGCCAATGCATTTGATAATTGCTCAGCCACCTTCAGGGCTTCCTTTACAGTAAAGATGATGTCGTGTGGTGGCTTTAATAATTCTGAAAGGTCGGGGCCCTCTATATATTCCATTTCAATAAAAGGAAAATTGCCCGACTCAGTGATACCCGAATTAAGAATGGTTACCACATTGGCATTGGCATCTTCGTTTACTTTTTTAAGCTTTTGTACTTCGTTTTGAAATGACATAAAATTCTTATCATCACCACTTTCACTGTAGATAGGGGTAGGCAATATTTTAATGGCCGTAAAAATTTCGCCAATGCGTTTTCCTTTGTACACCGAGCCTTGACCACCACTTTTGAGAGCGCCCATATTCTCCACACCTTCCGTTATTGTAAAAATCTTCGCCATGCTTTTTTATAAATTTATTCTGCTGAAAAACTAAATTCTAATAATGCAGATTCTCCTAAAATAACCTGGTCACCATCCTGTAAGCGATGGCCGATTTCTACAGAAAATAATTTGATGGGTGTACCGCCCACTGCTTTTACTTTTACTTTATTAAAGGGCGGTATCCCTCCTTCATCCGCATATAAAAAAAATGATCCTGTTTCAACATCCCATTCAATATGGGCATGCTGTCTGCTCACGGCACGGTTATCACTGTTTTGCTCCGAATCAAGAAAGGCAATATTATTTTTTCTAAAAAAACCATCTGCTGTTTGCACTACTGCTGCCCTGCCAATATTAATTTTACCTGCAGCAGATGTGATGGTGTATTTTTTCTTTTCGGCTTCGCCGTTCAGCACATTTATATAGGCCGTTGTTTGCTTATGTACCACAGGGTTTTTAAAAGTAGAAATCAGCAGCGATACATCCATCACTTTTGCATGTATGGCTTCCACCGGGGCAACTTCCTCAAATGAAATTTTCAACACCCAACCTGCAGGCAAAGCAATTGCATAATCATCAGCAATCTTCTGCACTTCTTCATTTTTAAACCTGTCTGCATCGTCATAATATACCGCCGCTTCATAGAGGTGCTTTTCAGTCTCACTGCAATTAATGTACAGGTAAATACCCCTGAT
>JANMVB010000453.1:0-7537 GCA_031392305.1 Ferruginibacter sp. | reverse complement strand
AGTTTCGTTAGCTGCCTACCTGGAGAAGGGTAAAAAATACAGCCTGTTATTTGATGATCCGCTTGCTACTTTTGCAAATTACGATTTGCAAATATTTAAAGACAGTATTATCAACATGAAGCAATTAAACTTTGGTGGATTGAATGCAATAAATAATAATGCCTCACTAAAAAATGCTGCTAAAAATAAAAATCAGTGGATATGGCCATCCATTATTTTGGCCGTAATAGTGCTGGCTTTTTTAACTTACCGGCTTACCACTGATATTAGCAAACAAAAAAAATAACTCCCGTGACTATAACTTTGCAACATGATTATCTACAATGTAACCACCAAAATCCATCATCACATACATGCTGATTGGCTCGGTTGGCTTAAAGAAGAACATATACCTGCAATACTAGAAACAAAATGTTTTACAAGTGCAACTGTTGCACGCCTTTTGGAAACTGACGACACCGAAGGGCCAACTTATGCTGTGCAATATCATACAGAAAGTATTGCTATGTACAATAATTATATTGAAAAATATGCTGCAGCAATGCGTCAACAATCTTTTAATAAATGGGGCAATCAATTCATTTCATTTCGCTCAGTTATGCAGGTTGTTAACTAAATGTGCAAAACAAAAGAATTCTCTTTTATTACACAAAAAACCTTGTTATATTCCCGGCAAATCCGCACCGGTAGCGGATTGTGACAAATCCTGTGCTAAAACCCTTGCCCATAGCCACTTTTAATCAAAACCAGCATATTTGTTTTATACCATTACACCCCGCTAATATTATCCAAATGCTTATTCCTTGCGGCTTCCAGCGATTTTGCAAATAATAAAAAAGAGTAGAAAAAACTTTGTTGCAATTAAAAACCGTTTATATTTGTCGCAGTAAAAATTTTCAAAAAAATAAATTATGAACAAAGCAGAATTAATCGCAAAAATCGCTGACGATGCAGGCATTACAAAAACACAGGCCAATGCAACTTTAGATTCATTTGTAGAAGCAGTTACAAAAACTTTGAAAGGAAATGGTAAAGTAACCTTAGTTGGATTTGGTACTTTCTCAGTTTCTAAAAGAGCAGCACGTAACGGTCGCAATCCACAAACAGGAGCTGTAATTAAAATCAAAGCTAAAAAAGTAGCTAAGTTTAAAGCAGGTAAAGAATTATCTGGTAAATTGTAATGATTGCCCAACCACATTTAAAAAGCAAGACGTAGGTTTTATGTCTTGCTTTTTTAATCTTATTTATTTAAAACAAAAAACATACAATTATGGGACGAGGAGATATTAAAACAAAAAAAGGAAAAATTGCAAATAGTTCTTTTGGAAAATCGAGGCCTGCAAAACCAGCAAAAAAAATAGCGGCTCCAAAAAAAACTTCCTGAATTATTTAGTTGATAAGCTGGTTACTGCAAACATATCAGCTTATCAACTTTGGTTAACTATCTCTTTTTTCAGGGAGCCAATCTTTCTATTATCCAGGTAAAATCTTTCTGCAAACAATATTGAATACGGTCATGCAATCTGCCTGGCCGCCCCTGCCAAAACTCTATCATTGTTGGGCTTACCTGGTATCCTCCCCAATGCTGCGGACGGGGAATAGATTGTTCTTCAAACATTTTTTGATACCTCGTTACATTTTCTTCTATCACTGTCCTGTTTTCAATCACCTTACTTTGCGGCGAGGCCCAGGCACCAATCTGGCTTTCAGGCGGCCTCGATAAAAAATAAGCATCATTTATTTCGCCGCTTACTTTGGTTGCAATCCCTTCAATTCTCACTTGTCGTTCCAGTTCTTTCCAAAAAAATACGAGGGCCACTTCGGCATTATGGGCTAACTGGTTGCCTTTGTTACTGGTGTAATTTGTAAAAAAAACAAACCCGTTTTCATCATAATCTTTCAGCAAAACTATCCTTGCAGAAGGTTTTCCATTCAATGAAGCAGTAGCCAGTGTAAAAGCATTCACCTCATCTATCGCACTATTCATTGCATCATGCCACCATTTTGTAAACTGGCTAAACGGGTTAATATCAACATCAGCCATTTCAAGCGTCTTCAACATATACTCCTTTCTTATATCTGCTATGTTACTCATTTGTAAATATTTTATCCGTAAAATTGAACTAATTAATGCACATAAAAAAGCATCGTTCTTTGCCTGCCATCTCTTTAACATGATAGCTTATTTATGCCGTTTAAATTTTAAACAATCATATTTTTTATTGTCCGCACAAAAGTATTTCATGGCAACATCGTTGTGTCACTCACTTGTACCGCATACCTATGTGGAACTTTAACCGGCCTCATTTTGTAACCTTTAAGGAGGAAATTTTGGTTGAAATAAAAACAATCATTTAAAATTTCTAAACATTTTAGAGGCGTACCTACCAGGAAGATTAAGTTGCAATTCTTTTCCACTTATTAATTTCTTCTTCAGCATTTTGCAACAGGCTTTCAAGCTCAGCAATGGTGCTGGTTTGCTGTTGAAGAAGGAGGTTGCGATTGTTTAATTCAATTAATTGAGCTTCCAAATCTGTGTGCCGGGTTTGCAAATATGTAAACTGAAGTTTAAGGTTTTCGAATTGCTGCTCTGTATTACTATCACTTACAGAAGCCTTCGCCGTACCAATGTATGAACTACCTGCTACCTGCTGTTGTAACTGGTTTATATTTTGCTGCAATTCTTTTAATTCATCTACGTCGCTATCAAGATTACTTCTGTATGCACCTGCTTCAGTTAACATGGCCCGCAGCATTTCAATTTCATTATCCCGGGCTTTTATTATTTTGCTATAATCATCCAGCCTTTGCTGCAGGCTGCTGTTTAAAGCAAGTAGCTTTTTAAACTCATCTGTGATATGTATGTTACCTGAATTTTCCATTTACATTTTTTATGTTTAGCCCTGGATTGAGCATAGTGGTATAAAAATTAAGCTATCTATTTAAATTCATTTGCAAAACTACACATCCTTTAACCATAAAAATAAATAGCCCGTTAACACATTTAATTTAAGCAATCCGAAATGGCTAAACATATTGCAGGTAAAGCTCCACATAGGTATGCGGTACAAGTGAGTGACACAACGAAGATGACCAGGGCTTTATAGACGGAACAAAAAGATAAGATGGAATAGACAGTAAGTGAGATCAGCTTAATGGTTTTTAATAACTGGTTCGCAAGCCTGCCTGCAACAACGATCACAAACAAAAAAACTTCCGTTAGCCGCGGAAGTTTTATAAAGAGCTAAATAAATTTTTATCCTCTTACCAGTGTGCCCACTTTTTCTCCCTCTATTACTTTCAATAAATTACCTGGCTTATTCATATCAAAAACAATAATGGGCAACTCATTTTCCATACACAATGTAAAAGCGGTCATATCCATTACTTTTAAATTTTTGGCGATACACTCATTAAATGTAATGGTTGAATACTTAGTGGCCAAAGGGTCTTTTTCGGGATCGGCTGTGTATATTCCATCTACCCTTGTACCTTTCAAAATCACTTCGGCTTTTATTTCGATGGCCCTTAATGAACCGGCAGTATCTGTAGTAAAATATGGGTTACCAGTACCTGCTCCAAAAATTACTACCCTTCCTTTTTCCAAATGCCTCATGGCTCTTCGGCGTATATAAGGTTCAGCAATCTGTTCCATTTTTATGGCACTTTGCAAGCGGGTGTAAACACCTGCTTTCTCGAGGCCGCTCTGCAAAGCCATTCCATTTATAACGGTTGCAAGCATACCCATATAATCTCCCTGCGCCCTTTCAATGCCTGTTTCAGCCTCATTCATACCGCGGTAAATATTACCACCGCCAATTACTATAGCTACCTGTACACCTAACTCTGTAATACTTTTTATATCCTGTGCATACCGGGCAATTACTTTACTATCTAACCCAAAATTATTATCGCCCATTAATGATTCGCCAGAGAGTTTTAGAAGTATCCGCTTAAATTTGGGTAGCATTTTTTAAATTTTTGCGAAGATATATTTTTAAAATTGTTTCACTGTTTTAATTGCCTGTAATAGGTGAATTTTTTTAATCCATATATTTAGCTGCCACCTCATTTTACATTGTACTTGCTTTATTATAATTAAAATTGACCTACTGATAACCTTTGAATACTACATTGAAATGCATTAAAAAAGGCGAAACATAGTTTCGCCTTTTTTATAAAATTATAAAGAGGAATTAACCCAATGCTACTCTTTTAAATTCAATAACTTTTAAGCCGGCATCTACGCTTTTAAGGTATTCAGCTACACTTTTTCCGTTATCTTTTACAAAGGCCTGTGCCATTAAAGTATTGTCCTTAAAAAATTTATTTACCTTACCTACAGCAATCTTTTCTGCCATTTCTGCTGGCTTGCCTTCAGCTTTTATCTGCTCAATGGCAATCTCTCTTTCCCTTGCAATTGTTTCAGGCGCTATAGAAGTTTCATCTACAGCAAGTGGGTTCATGGCTGCAATTTGCATGGCAACATCTTTACCTGCATCGGCTGCTTCCTTATTTAACCCTACAAGTACACCCATGCGGTTAGCACCATGTATATAAGATGCAACATAATCTGCATCTATTCTTTCAAATTTAATAGCAATCTTTTCGCCAATAGCAGCCAGTTTATCATTGATAAGTTCCGACACCTTTGTTCCATTAATTAAAACTTCATTTAACTCTTCGGCTGATTTTACATTGTTATTAATTGCAGCATCAGTAATGTCTTGTGTAAAGGCTACAAACTCTGCATTCTTACTAACAAAATCTGTTTCACAACTTACACAAACGATCATGCCGGTTTTTTGGTCAGCAGTTGTTTTTGCAAGTATAACACCTTCTTTAGCTTCTCTATCGCTGCGTTTTGCTGCTACTTTCTGTCCCTGTTTTCTTAACCAGTCAATAGCCGCTTCAAAATCGCCATTACTTTCTGTTAATGCTTTACGGCAATCCAACATGCCGGCACCAGTTGCCTGGCGTAATTTGTTGATATCTGCTGCTGTTATTGTTGCACTCATATAAAATATTTTTTACCCCAAACAACTATGCTTTTACACACAACTGTTTGGTAATTTATAAAAATAAAAATGTAAAATGGCTTCACACTTTTTCAAACTTCTTAAACACAAAGGGTATAAGTGAATAACCATTTTTGGAATCTTGCTGACCTTGAAAAATTGTTTTCAGAACATTATTTCTAAATAAAATAATTTCCAGCAATCGCCTGGTTGCAATAATTATCTTGGGCCGCCAGTTCCACCACCACCTGCAGGCCTTCTACCACCGGCTCCAGGACCAGGCACACGACGTTTTGTAGGTGCTGCTCCTCTTGCTCTCTTATTCCTATCATCCCCGCTATCTGCTTTTTGTTCAAAACGGGCTGCTTTTGCTTCACCACTTTCTTCACCATCACCACTGCTATCGTCCTGGTCTTTTTCTACCTGGCGCTCAGCTAAACCTTCTGCGATTGCTGCGGTTATATAATTTACAATAATTGCAATTGATTTAGTTGCATCATCATTTGCCGGAATTGCGAATTCAACTTTATTTGGATCACAGTTTGTATCCACCATGCCAAAAGTTGTAATATTCAAACGTTTAGCTTCTGCAAGTGCAATATGCTCATGGCCAATATCTACCAAAAACAATGCAGCAGGTACACGGCTAATTTGTGCAATACCACCCAACACCTTTTCCATTTTATCTTTATCACGTGTAAGTGTCAACCTTTCTTTTTTGGTAAGATTATCAATACTTCCGTCGTTTAGCATTTTTTCGATGCTCTGCATTTTTTTTACACTCTTACGTACAGTATTAAAATTGGTAAGCATACCACCCAACCACCTTTCGGTTACAAATGGCATATTAATGCGCTTTGCAGAATCAGATACTATTTCCTTTGCCTGCTTTTTAGTTGCTACAAACATTATCTTTTTACCACTTTTTGCAATTGATTTTAATGCGGCTGCAGTTTCCTGTAAACCTTCAACTGTTTTATTAAGGTCGATAATGTGAATACCTTTTTTCTCAGCAAAAATGTAAGGCAACATTTTGGGGTTCCACTTCTTTTTTAAGTGGCCAAAGTGTACGCCTGCTTCGAGAAGTTGCTGTTGTAAGGAAGTATTATTTTCCATATTATAATTTGAAAATTTGAAATTTGAAAATTCGAAAATGTAAAACCCATTTTCCCTCTTAGGGTTGGGTGTGGATTAACGCTTACTAAACTGGAAGCTTTTTCTTGCTTTCTTGCGACCTGGTTTTTTACGCTCCACTGCACGTGGATCCCTTTTTAGTAACCCGGCAGCTTTTAATGCCGGACGATAATCTGCACTTACTTCAAGTAATGCCCTTGCAATACCTAATTTGGTTGCCTCTGCCTGGCCCTTAATACCACCACCCTGGGCATTTACAACAATATCAAATTTGTCTGATGATTCAACGGTTTTTAGCGGGGCTTCTACCTGGTTTTGCAGGTACACAAGAGAAAAGTAATTCTTGTAATCTTTGCCATTCACCGTTATTTTACCATCACCCTTACTTAAGAAGACACGTGTTACAGCTTCTTTACGACGGCCAACTGCGTTTTTTTGCTTTTCCATTTTATAAATTATTATTTATTCCCCCTTCAGGGGATAGGGGTTTAAAATTTAAGTTCAGCGGGTTTTTGAGCACCATGAGGGTGATCTGTACCAACATATACAAACAGTTTTTTGTACATCTTGCGACCTAAGCGATTTTTAGGTAACATACCTTTTATTGCTCTTTCGATAATTACTTCGGGGCGGCGCTTTAAAAGATCTTTGGCAACTTCTTCTTTGCGGCCACCTGGGTAACCACTAAAGTTGTCATATACTTTTTCGTCCAGCTTGTTGCCTGTAAATTTAATTTTGTCGCAATTGGTTACAATTACAAAGTCGCCACAATCAACGTGTGGGGTGTAATAGGCTTTATTCTTTCCGCGAAGAATTGCTGCGATCCTTGAACACATACGACCAACGGTTTGATTAGTACCGTCAATCACATACCAGTTGTGAATAACGGTAGCCTCGTTCGCATGTTTGGTGGTGAAATGTAGTTTGCTCATTGTATTTATTTTTAAGTGATGCCTTCGCTATCCCGGAGGCTTTTTTAAATGGACGGCAAAGGTAGGAGGTTGATAGTTGATTTCCTACAAAATGGAGAAATATTTTTAAGGTACCTTCATAAAGGTTTGATAGTCAGTATTTTTTTTGATCAAAATAAATTATGGCTTTTAATGGTTATCATATAATATTTAAAAGAACAGGTAGGGTAACCTTTGGAAATAAGCAGTACAATAGAAAAATCTTTCTTGCAAAAAGTATTATTTTACGGTTAATGAAAAGAATAACTGCTATTTGGAAAAATGAAAACAGCCCCAAATGGGGCTGCCGAGTTGTTTGCAGTAGGGTTTATTATTTTATAAGGTAACAAACGAAAATATAATTGCCTTATTAACTTATTATCGATTTAAATTAATAGAACAAATTTCCACAATTCTGAGGATACCAAAAAGAGG
>JANMVB010000421.1:0-6036 GCA_031392305.1 Ferruginibacter sp. | reverse complement strand
TGGTATGCGGTACAAGTGAGTGACACAACGATGTTGCCCAAAGCTTTTCTGCCCGGGCAATAATTTTTACATGTTCCACCAATAGGTAAACTTGGCTACGAGCGCACGGTTGCGGATATTAAACGGCGCTGTATAATAATTATCGGTATATACAATGAAGAAATCGCTAGCGGGTTTGTAGCGCCATTGCAGCCTGGTATTGAGGTTGATGTTTTTTTGCTGATCGTTGTATTGCACAAAAGCGGTGAAGAATAATTTGTTGGTAACGGTAACGTCGATGCGTGGGCCAATGAGCCAGAAATTAGTAACACCCCAGGGCTGCAGCAGATCAATATGATTGTAACTTGTACTCACCGTAATATTTACAAAGGGTTGAAACCGGTAGCCAAGTTCCGCAGTAAGATTGAGCCGCCGGCCATTGGCATAATAACCGCCATACCTTGTGGCAAAAGAGTAAGTGAATAATTTTTGCGGCCGTGAAATATATTCTGTTCCCCATGCCTTCCATGTATGTGTAGTGCCTGTTGCCATGGTGTCTTTGCCTGAATTGGTAGGGTCGAAAGGCCGCAGTAATTCTACATAATCGTGTGCCACCCAGGTGTTGAATGTACTTTGGTCACGAAAATTAAATCTATACGAAAGAAAAGTTTCATCATCGGTGTGGGAAAAATTACTCCTGAAAAAATAGGTTGAACTGAGCAAGGGGCCATGGCTTAGCACCTTGCCTTTTTTAGGAAAAAACAGGTAGGCTATTTGTGGATTTATTTTTACATAATTACTTCGGGGTACGTAGCCAACTTCTGCGGTGTAGTTTTTTCCGGCATACTCGTGTTGCCAGGCAATCGTCCACTTTTTATTGGTGTATTGCAGGTTGGCTGCATGCACCAGTCCGCCGGATGATTTGCCGGGACTGAAAGATTTTATCACCAAAGCTTTACCGGTAAATAAATTATTGGCTGATGCCAGGTTGTACTCAATGCCGAGGTTGCGGTTATATTGCGAATAAACAGGTTTGGTGGTATCCTTACCCGGCTGGTAATTAACGGATTCTTTATTTACAAACATCAACCTGATATTGGACCGGGCAAACACCCTGCGTTGCAATGCAAACACCGCAAAGTTCTGGGCAGGTAAGCCAGTTGCATCTACCGATTTAGTTTGCATATCCATTACGCCTATCCGCCAGTTTTTATCAAGGCTTCCGCTAAGGCGGGCACCAAAGCTGATGGGCACGCCGAGGCCAATGCGCCGTGAAAAAAACGGGCGGATATTGGTATAACCAAAGTTTGCAAAGAGGTCTGCATTCTCTAAAAAAAATTGCCTGCGTTCGGGAAAAAATAATTCAAAGCGATCGAGGTTGGTAACCTGCCGGTCAACCTCTACCTGCGAAAAATCGGGGTTAACTGTAAGGTCTAAATTGAGGGATGAAGTAACAGCGATTTTTGCATCGGCACCAATATCTTTTCGGTAAGCTGTTTTTTTGCTGGCATCATAATCTTTTGTGAGTCCACCCAATACGTAAGGGATTACAGAAATATTTGCGCCTGCTTCGGGTGGGGCTGCATCCCATACCAGTGTGCCGGTGTAGGCAAGTGATGCTGTAGGAAACTGCCGTGGCACCGGGGCCCAGGCCGACTTTTCGGCTACCTTAATATCAAGCCGGCTAAAGTTGATTCCCCAGTTGGTAATTCCTTTTTTATAGCGCACAGATTTAAAAGGAATGGCAGCTTCAAATATCCATTTGTCGGGATAATTTTTTACAACCGATGACCACTTATTATCCCAGCTAAGATCGGCACTGCCACCGCTGTGCAATGTGCCATCCCATTGTGCTCCGGCAGCATTTGAGCCAAATGTAAAACCGTTGGTACGATCATCAAAAGGATCGATAAAAAAAATAAAATTATCATTTTTGCCAAAATTAAAATCCCGCCGTAAAGATTCAACCATGTAAGGCCCCGGCAGGTTGGTATAGCAGGTAGCGATGATGTAAATGTTTTGTGCATCATACGTCATGCGAATGGCTGTTTTTACTTTTGAAAAACTAGTATCCATCGGCAGGGCCATAAAAAAATTGTCAGCTACGGCAGCATCCCGCCAGGCAGCTTCATTCATTTCGCCATCCAGCACAATAGGGGAGGTTGCTTTCTTAATATGCAATTGGTAATGGCTATTTATTTTTTGTGCCTTTGCAAACAGGCAATGCATTAAAATAAAAAGCAGGATAAAATATTTCAAGTTTGGTAAAATTATATTTCACGATGAGCAATAGCCTACAAGGTAAGTATTGTTGCTAAAAAACTGAATGATACAGTAGATCAAAGTTGTAAATTAAATGAAGGTTTAATAAAAATGCACACAAATTTTTTCGGCCTGCAAATTGATTTGGTAAACTTCCTATCTTGTAAATAAAAAAAATAAAACCATGATCCCTATTAGTGACGATGACTCAGACAGGAAAAGATTTCCATTTGTAAATTACATTTTCATCATAATAAATATCCTGGTTTTTGTAGTGTACCAAAAGTTTGGCAGCAATCTCGACTTTACCTATAGCTACGCTGCAGTACCTGCAGAAATTATGAGTGGCCATGATATTGTTACAGACCCGGTTTTAGTGCAGGACCCCATCAGCGGCAAGGAAGTAATGATCCCGGGTTTGGGTGTTACTGCAATGCCGGTTTGGCTTACCCTCATTACCTCCATGTTTATGCATGGCGGCTTCGGCCACATTGGGGGGAATTTACTTTACCTCTGGATTTTTGGCGACAACCTTGAAGACAGGTTAGGGCACCTTCGTTATTTTTTCTTTTACTTTTTATGCGGCATACTTGCATCCTTAACGCATGTATTCTCCGATTATCTACTTTCAGACAATCATTTAATCCCCAGCCTCGGAGCGTCGGGTGCTATTTCCGGTGTAATGGGTGCTTACCTGTTACTTTTTCCAACAAAACGTGTTACGGTCTTCGTGTTGTTCCTTTTGATCCGGGTACCTGCATTTATTGTTTTAGGGTTGTGGATATTGCTACAGATTGCAAATGGAACTGGGTACCTCGGTGGTAGTGAAGCAAGTGGTATAGCCTATGCTGCTCATATCGGCGGTTTTATTGCAGGAATGATTTTAATAAAAAGTTTTCATCCAAAAGCAGATAAGATTGAATACCAGAAAAAAGGATGGTTTTAAAAACCAGGGCGCCTGCTTAATTTAAATGGCAAAAAAAAAGGCTGAGATGGAAATCTCTGCCCGTTTAAAATCCAATATCCTATGAAAAACCTGCATGCAAGACTATTTTATTATTGATAACATTGCATGGCGAGTGTTAAAAAAAAGTTACCAAATTAATACAACCAGCCCATCATAATATCCATTAACCCCGAAGTGTTTTTAATAGCTATATTTTGCCTGCAGCGGTTTTCAATTATTGAAATTGATAAAACTAATAACTAACTTAGGTTTACAAAACCGAATGTTATGCCAACGATACAACAATGGCTTTCTGAATATGGCGAAAGCCATAAAAATGAAACCAATAAAACCATCCACTGGATATGTGTGCCTGTTATATTCTTTTCTTTAGTAGGGTTGCTTTATGGAATTAAATTACCTTTTGCAATAAGCGGCATTACAATCAATGTAGCTATGCTCCTGATGCTATTTGTTATTGCCTATTATTTTTCGCTCAGCAAAACTTTATGGATCGGGATGTTGCTGTTTGGAATAGCTTGTTTGGTAATATGCCACCTTATTGAAATAAGTGGATTTATGCCACTTTGGTTGGTGAGTATTATTTTATTTGTGGCAGCATGGATAGGCCAGTTCTTTGGCCATAAAGTTGAAGGTAAAAAACCATCCTTCTTAAAAGACCTGCAATTTTTGATGATTGGGCCGGCCTGGCTGATGAGTTTTATTTATCAAAAATTAGGGGTGCCTTTATAAAGATTATTCAAGTCCAAACAAATCAACATTCAGCGCCTGCAATGTTTGTTCTTTATAGTTGCGGCCAATCAACACCGAAATATTGTGCCTGCTGCCACCATAGCTTACCATACGCACCGGCACACCTTCCAATGCTTTGAAGATTTTTTGCATCACATTTTCTGTTTCAGTTATTTCATTTCCTACAATAGAAACAATTGTTTGATTGGTATCAATTTCTACCGTACCAAAAGGTTCAAGTTCTTTTATAATTGCCTGCAGGTGGGTATCATTATCTATCGTTACAGATACAGCAACTTCAGAAGTTGTAATCATGTCAATAGCGGTACGGTATTTTTCAAATACTTCAAAAATCTTTCTTAAAAAACCGTATGCCAGCAACATCCGGCTGCTTTTTATTTTAATGGCAGTAATACCATCTTTAGCAGCAACTGCTTTTACACCGGCACTCCCGGCTTCTGCAGCAATAAGCGTCCCCTTCGCATCAGGGTCTATTGTATTCAACAACTTTACGGGCACATTATAAAACTGGGCTGGCCATATACTGGCAGGATGTAAAATTTTTGCACCAAAATAAGCAAGCTCGGCAGCTTCCTCAAAACTCAGTTGCTCAATAGCCACCGTTTTTTTAACCACCCTTGGGTCATTGTTATGCATACCGTCAATATCTGTCCATATTTCACAAACCGATGCGTTAATGGCAGCGCCAATCAATGAAGCGCTGTAATCGCTGCCGCCCCTTTTTAAATTATCAACTTCGCCTTTTGAGTTGCGGCTGATATAGCCCTGTGTGATAAATATTTTTTTATCCTTATTGCGCTGTAGTATCTGCGCCAGCTTTACTTTAATGCTGCCAATTTGTGGTTCATCATAATTATCAATAGTCATAAACTCCAGGGCAGGTATTAGCAGGTGGTCTATATCTTTTTCATCGAGGTAAACAGAAAATAATTTGGTGCTAAGCAGTTCGCCCTGTGCAAGTATATCTTTATTGAGCGCCTCACTAAAGGATATTTTCAATATAATATGAAGAAATTCAAAATGCTCATGAATGATGGCGTTTGATTTCTCCAGTGCAGCATCTGTAGTGAGCAACTGCCCACAAAAATTTTTATAATGAAGCTCCAATGCATTGATCTGTTTGGTAGCAGCATTCCTGTCACCCTGCGCCAGCGAATTACTAATTTCTACCAGGGCATTGGTAGTACCGCTTAACGCCGACAACACCACAATTTTACTTTCATCATCCTTGGTGATCAGTTTTGCAACTTCATGCATTCTTTCCGGCTTACCAACACTGGTGCCGCCAAATTTCATTACTTTCATAAGTACTGCCTGCGCTTGTTTTTAAATATTTAAATTAAAGTCGGCAAATTTACCTGTAAATAAAAGGCTTTCAAAAAAATAGTTGAAGTTCTTTAACCGGGCCTGAGTTTAAAGGATTATTTGTATGTAATTTTTTGAGCCGGCTAAGAAGCAATGTGGAACATCGTTGTGTCACTCCCTTGTACGGCATATCTATGGGGAACTTTTATTTACGTCTAATAAATTATAATTAGGAAAGGTTTTACGCCGGGTATATATTCTTCAAACTCCGGAAAGTTTATTTAATTTTTCCAAGTCTGTAATTTATCCCGGTTTGGAAATTGGCGGCATAACTTCCAAAATTGATCTGTGCAAAGCCGGTAATATTATTTCTTGTTAGCTGAAATGTGTGGGATAAATAGATAGGGATTATGGGTGAATAATAATTAAAATCATTATAGTCGGGCTGGTATTGCTTTGTTTTTTGCAATGCAGAACCAAAGCCAAGTTTGTACCCGATTGAACCGCTCCTGCGTAGTTTAAAAGTAAATTCTGTAGTAAGCCCGGCGCTTGCAAAAAAACCATTTCTGGTAATGGCCCTTGAGGTTGAATCCGGTAAACTTTTTCTAAAAGAAAGGTAATTGCCATACTCATTTTGGATGGTGCTTTCAATACCCACAACACGCCACTCATGGCGGGTGCCCATCGGTATTACAAGATTGATACCACCACTTAGGCCCACACCGCTAAAAAATTTATTTCCGCCCCTCACATTATAAAATTGATCTTCA
>JANMVB010000374.1:0-16923 GCA_031392305.1 Ferruginibacter sp. | reverse complement strand
ATTTAAACAACTGCATATATGAAAACGGTATCCCTGTTTTTTGCTATCATCCTGCTGGCTTCGTGCCTTAAACCCAACAATCGATACACCACTGAGCCACCACCGCTTACACCACAAAAAGTATGGGGCAGCAAACCCGTGTATGCAGCAGAAACTACTGCTAAAAAAATATTATACCTCCCCCAAAAACAGCCGGTAATAAGGGCCGGTAATATTTATGCTTTCGGCAATTTTATTTTTCAAATAGATGTTGGCCGTGGCATTCACGTTATCGACAATGCCAATCCAGCAGCGGCCGACCGTATCGGATTTATAACCGTAAAAGGTTGCGAACAAATCTCCATCAAAGGAAATTATTTATACACCAACAGTTATGCAGACCTGGTAACGCTTGATATTACCGATCCGGAAAATATGCTGGAGGTAAGCCGGGTACTGAATGCCTTTCCTGAGTTTGGAACCAACTATACATTGGTGCAGCCCGAAGAAAGCGGCTATTATATTTGTCCACGAATGGACAGTATCGTAGTAGGATGGGTGAAGGATTCTATCAGCCCTTATTGTTTCAAAAATTAATTAACGACATTCAAATAACCACCGGTATGAAATTTAAACTCACGGCACTTGCAATTACCTCCGCTATTTTCGCCTGCATCTTTTTATATTCCTGTACCAAAGAAAGTGCAGCTTCTGGCAATGCTGCCTCCGCCGGTAAGGGTGGTTCACTCACCCGCTTTACCATAGCAGGCAATTATCTTTATTCGGTTGACAATCATTTTTTGCATGCTTACAGTTTAGCCAATCCGGCCAAGCCCGAAAAAGTGTACACGTCACCGTTAAACTTTGATATAGAAACCATCTACCCCTACAATAATTATTTATTCCTCGGTACCAAAACGGGTCTTTATATTTATTCCATTGATAAGCCCGCCGAGCCCTTGCTGGTGGGTGAAGCAAAACATGCCCGAAGCTGCGACCCGGTAGTAGCCAACGATTCGGTGGCCTTTGTTACATTAAAAAGTTCGCAGGGTTGCGGCCCTGCAGTAAGCGGCCTGTACATACACGATATAAAAAACATACAGCAACCCATACTTAAAAAAACAATAGCGTTACCCGACCCCGTTGGCCTCGGCCTGCAGGATAGTGTTTTATATATTTGCTGTGGCGATGCCGGCTTAAAAGTTTTCAATGTAAAAAGCCCCTACGCACCCGACCTGCTTTCCACAAAAACCGACGGACGGTTCATCGACGTAATACCCTACAACGGCATCCTCATTTGTTTTGTAAGCGACGGCATCATCCTCTACGACATCACCAATCCTGCATTGCCGGTGATGTTAAAAAAAATAACTGATTAAAGTGTTTGCATTTTTTAACCGGCAGAAGTATTTCAATTAAGCATCGTTGTGTCACTCCCTTGTGCGTCATACCAATGGGGTGCTTTACCCGCAGTATATGCTTGACAGCATACATATAATTTGGTGCAATAAAAGGCAGGTATTTGCTGCATAAAATATGCGTTGTCTTTTACAATTGTTGCCATACCCGTAGCAGATTGCCGCAGGCGACAATTAAAAATTATTATAATTAGGTGGCTGACTTTAAAATTCAATAAATGCAATTGCAGGTAATTGGGTTTATATTTGAGTTAGCACCCATTATAAAAAAATACACCTATAACAAAACGGAAATGAATAAATTTAAATTAACGCTATTAGGACTTTGTTTAACAGCAATGACTTTTGGACAGACTGACACCAACCAAAAACTTATTGAGCTTGGTAAGTCATACAAAGACTTTATGTTTCGCAACGAGCCGTCCAAAGACGATTTGAAAGGCTTAAAAACCGACGTTCCCGAAGGGCTGAAAACTGCAATTGATTATATTGTTCAGACAATAACCACAGGTAACAAATTATTGACACAAAAATATCTGTCACGACCAGATGACCAGACATTGAAACAGATCTTTATTATTAGAGCCGTAAATCTTAACATGAGAGAGGAAAATCAAGTTGACAATAACAAATTAATTGACAGCTTAACTGCAAAAGAAATTCCTGTTTACGAATTGTTAGATAATTATTATGGGATGTTATATACAGCCGTTGGCAACAAAAATCAGCCATTTGACTTTTCAAAAGTTGACTTTAGGCTGAAAGATTACAATCTAAAAGACGACACAGAAAAAGGGATTTTAGTTTTCCGTTGTATTGATTACTGTGGTAGAACAATTTGGGGGTATATGAATGTTGTGAAGCCAGCAAACACTCAAAAAGCTTATGACAACATTAAAAAGTTTCCAAAATTCAATGGGCGAGCTTACTATCAATATGCAGACTTTTATTTCCCAGACTTTGAAATGAATGTTGTTAAGAACCAGGGTATTCAGAGTTACAAAAGCTTTTACCTTGACAAATACTTTGAGACACTTTTGTCACACTTGATTTGTTTAAACAAAGAAGGTGGCGCAGAAAAGGAAAAAAACGATTTATTACTTGGTTCAATATTGAAAGAGAAAAATCTTTACAAATTCACTAAATATAAGAGCACCTTGGAAGAAATATTTAAAGAGCAGAAGCAAGAATAACCTTTGCTAACATTGGTGTTGCCAATAGTGAGGCTTAGCATTGAAACAATTAGCAGTGGTAATTTTGTTCTACTGTGGTTCGAAGCTTTACGAGTAAAACCCACCTTTAGTTCTTAATATTTGACTTTATCAAAAAGGCAGCCAACGGTACCGGCTGAAGAATGTCTAATCACCCCCATAGATAATACCTGCTTACTTGCAGCAATTGTAATTCTCTACATTGTGGCCATAAAGAAATCAAAATATAAAGCACTTTTAAAAGAAATCAGGTATTACAGAATGGTTGGCCCAGCTCACTTCTATCTTTTTGGATTGGGAGTAAATGAAAGTGCCTGGGCTTTGGCAGCAGTTCAAGCGAAAGGAAAAAATATTTACCTGAATCAGGCAGATGACCATATCGAGGACATCCTCGATGTGATATCAATTCAATAAAGCACTAATTAACCAGCATTTAATATGGCAAAAAAAATAAAAAAAGCATCACCCGGTTTCAATGAAATTCTGCTTTACACAACTCCAAATGGGAAGGTGAAGATTGAAATCTTTTTACAAAACGAAACGATATGGCTGACGCAACAAAAAATTGCTGAGTTGTTTGGAATTGACAGAACTGTAATTACAAAACACTTGAAAAATATTTTTGAAACGAAAGAGCTTGATCAAAATTCAGTTAGTGCAAAAATTGCACATACTGCTGCTGATGGTAAATCTTACGCCACGCAATTTTACAATCTGGATGCAATCATTTCCGTTGGCTACCGTGTAAACAGCAGCCAGGCAACAGCATTTCGTATTTGGGCTACTGAACGTTTAAAAGAATATATCATCAAAGGGTTTACGATGGATGATGAAAGGTTGAAAAATCCTGATAATATTTTTGGTAAAGACTATTTTGAAGAGCAGTTAACCCGTATCCGTGACATCCGCTCAAGCGAACGCAGGTTCTACCAAAAGATTACCGACATCTATGCTCAATGCAGCGCCGATTATTCAAAAGGTGCTGACGTAACGGAAAAGTTTTTTGCTACTGTTCAAAATAAACTGCATTGGGCAATTACCGGGCAAACTGCTGCCGAAATAGTTGCTGCAAGAGTTGGCAGCAAAAAAAACAATATGGGGCTTACCACATGGAAAAATGCGCCGGCTGGTAAAATCCGCAAGACAGATATTGGCATTGCAAAAAATTATTTGGATGAAAAGGAACTGGACGGATTGAACCGTATTGTAACCATGTACTTAGATTATGCCGAAAGCCAGGCACAAAAAGGAGTAATAATGTATATGAAAGACTGGGTTATAAAATTAGACGCCTTCTTACAATTTAATGAACGGGCAATACTGAAAGATGCAGGAAAAGTATCGCATGAAATAGCAATGGCATTGGCTGAAAAAGAATTTGAAAAATACCGGATTGTACAGGACCACTTAGTAGAAAGCGATTTTGATAAGGAAGTAAAAAAGAAAAAAAATAATGTTGAGTGAAACGGAAACCTGTATAAGGGAGAAAAATTCAATACTGCTCTGATTTGTATTTATTTTGGAATTCGTCCCACACTCCAGAAAGAATTTCCATAAAAATTTCTACCTTTCATTCTCAAATAAATAAAAATAACATGTCCAAGACATCAAAACCACAAGAACCAAAAATTTCACATGGCGGTAATGAAGACAAAGACGAATTTAAAACAAAAGTATTTGTAAAATCAGGTTATCCAAAAACATGGAAGGAGAATATAAAAGTGCTCTTAAATCTTTTTATAAATTTTTTTAGTTAGGTTGGTTGATTGACAAACGTTACCGGGAAAAGATCAAATTATTCTGTGCCGGATACAGTTGCAGAAGTGGAAGCACCGAGGCGGCGGGCAATTTTCATCACACGTACAATTTCTCCCCATTGAGATGATGAATCGGCATTGATAACTACGGCTGGTTTTATGCTATCTCCCTTGTTAATATATTTGGATAAGGCAGATTCAAGTGAATCCATCAACACACGTTTTGAACCTACATACACATTCTTATTTTTATCTACACTTACTACCACACTTTGCTTTGTTTTGGTATCGCTCTTTGCCCTAGGCACACTCATCTTTATTACATTGGGATTGGCCAAAGTAGAAATCATCAGGAAGAACATCAGCAGGATAAATAAAATATCATTGAGCGGACCAGTGTCTACTTCATCATGACTTTCTCTTAATTTATTTCTTCTTAGACTCCTCATCGGTGATTAATTATGATATATTAATTTTACTATTTAAAAATTATAGATTAAGAATTAAAGCTCATAGAATAATGATATCTTTTCCATTATTTCTTCAATATCTATTACTTAGAGCCCAAATTATTATTGTTCCACATAGTTTCAAACGTACAAGAGTGCGACGCCAATAAAGCAAAATTGAAAAACAACTGCCTGGTTCAAAAAATTTGACTAAGCCATTTTTTAATTGCTCATTACTCATCATTCATTACTCATTATTTTGTTGGCTCCTGCAAAATATCTATGAAGTCGCTGCTGGCAGATTCCATCCTGTTGGCTGTTCTGTTGATTTGCGTATCCAAATAACTGTAACCGAGATAGGCAAGCATACCGATGATTAATCCGCTGGCACTGGTAATTAATTTTATGTACATGGCATCCGCAATCTGGCTTACAGAAGGGTTGCTGATGGTGGCGAATTCTTTCAGCAACAACACCAACCCAACAATGGTACCTACAAAGCCAAACAACGGTGCTATCCTGGATATTACGGAAAGCATGGTGAGGTTTTTTTCCATTTTATACATTTCGAGCTTGCCTACATTATCCATACTTTTTTCAATGGCATCTATGGGTTTGCCGATGCGCTGTATGCCTTTGTCAATCATGCGTGCCACGGGGTTGTCGGTATTTTTTGCAAGGCTCCTTGCGGCAGTTACATTACCGGTGATGATATGGTCACGAATGATACGCATAAAATTTTCATCAATCCTACCTACCTTGCGTACTACCAGCAACCGCTCTATAAAAAAGAAAACCGCCAGGGCGAATAAAATGCCCAGCGGTATCATTAAAGGGCCACCCTTACTTAACAAACTCCACACACTTTCAACCTGTCCTGTGGCGGCTGCAGCCGTGTTCAGTGTATCTACCTGTAATAAAATATCAAACATTGATTTATTGATTTAGGGCAAATGTAATTGTTTCTTTAATTATACGATTATTATACCAACTCAGGCGCAATATGGTTTTGTAAACGCAAACAGCGGACATTTGCCGTGTAAAGAATTGTTAAAGTAAAATTGGTTGCAATAAAAAAGCTCCGGACCCCCGGAGCTTTTTTATTCAATATAAAATAATGGATGGTTATTTCACATTTACATTTTCTTTTCCAGTTGGGTCATTGCCATTATCTGCTTCATTGTTTTTTCCATTCCATCACTGCCACCATCCAGGAATATTACATTACCTTTTCCATACTCTGCAAAATTCTTAATTGCCTCTACCCACATGCTGAAAAGAATTACGTTGGTATCAAGATTTGCCTGCTTCATTTCGGATGCGGCCTGGCTCATACCACGTGCTACTTCTTCACGAAATAATGCAACACCCTGGCCACGTAACTGTGCAGCCTGGCGTTCAGCCTCTGCTGCAATTTTTATTGCGTTACCTTCTGCTTCTGCGGCTTTTGTTTTGGTGATGAGTAAGGCCTGGCCTTCATTTTCAGCAGCGGCTTTTAAATTGTTACTGGCAACAACCTTGCTCATACTCGTCATGATGGCTTCATCAAATGTAATGTCGTTGATCTGTAGATCCTGCACATGATAACCCCAGCCTTCAAGTGTGAGATCAATTTGTTCTTTCACGTTTTCTACAATATCCCTGCGTACATTTAAAACTTCTGCCTGCTTTTTAGTAGAAACAAATGCACGGATACTTCCTTCTACCGTGCGGATGAGCGCCTGCATCAGGTCTTTTTCGCTGATGAACTTAAAGGCCACATTTTTTATGGTTTCCTCTTCTACATTCATTACCGAAAACAGGATCATTGATTTAAAATACACATTGGCCTGGTCAATTGTTACGGCCTGAAACTCCAGCTCTACCGAGCGGTTTTGGATGCTTACCTTTTTATAGATCTGCTCCAGGAAGGGGATCTTAAAATTTAAACCCGGGCGCATAATGCGGCGGTATTTACCAAACATAGTTACTACGCCAATCAATCCCTGGTTGATGGTAACAAAGCAACTTAAAATGGCGAGCACTAATAATACAACCCACCAATAATCTCTTAACATTTCCATGATGTAATTTTTTTTGAAGGTAGATGATTTTAATTTGAGGATTGAAATTCTTTATTGAAAAAGTAAACCATTTTTTAAAAGGTAAAAACCTGGCCAAAAAATGTCACCTGCTGCTATCCTCTAATAATATTACAGCTTCTTCCGGCATCATACCTAATAAGGTACTTCTTTTAAAATTTTTTGTATCACGAGAAACAATGAAATCGATATTAGCTAAGTGCAGCGCACAATAATATTCGATGGCGTCTTCAAAATCTTTGAAGTCTGTCTTTAATTTTCAAATTAGCCCTTTTCCTCCCAAATCATTGCCAGGTGTACAATTGTTTCGGCAGCCTTTGCCATATCTTTTGTACCTACCCATTCCAGTTTGCTGTGTATATTTTGCATGCCCGTAAATATATTGGCACAGGGCATGCCGATATAGCTAAACCTGCTGCCATCTGTGCCCCCACGTATACTTTCTTTTTTTACGGAGAGCCCGGCACGCTGTATTGCTTCTTCTGCATACGATACCACGTGCGGATATTTATCCAATACTTCTTTCATATTTCGGTATTCCTCCTGCACTATATATTGCATGGCTGCACCTGTAAATTTTCCCACTGTTTCTTCTGCCAGCAATTTCAATCTTTCATGATGGCTTTGCAAGCCTTCGATAGCAAAATCCCTTACTATAAATTGTATGATAGCTTTTTCAGCAATGCCATTTATGGATACAGGATGAACAAAACCCTGCCTTGCTTCTGTCGTCTCCGGGCTCCATTCATTTTTTGGTAATGCATCCAATATGGCGGCTGCTATTTTTAAAGCATTCACCAGCTTATTTTTTGCATATCCCGGGTGTACTATCACACCTTCAATGGTGATTGTAGCACCATCTGCGCTAAAGGTTTCATCTTCAAGGCTACCTGCTTCGCCACCATCCATTGTATAGCCGAAGCTGGCCCCTAATTTTTGCATATCAACTTTTGCTGTGCCTTTACCTACTTCTTCATCAGGGGTAAAAAGTATTTTAATATCACCATGTTTGATTGAAGGATTTTGAATAAAGAAAAGTGCTGCTTCCATAATAGCAGTTACACCGCTTTTATCATCTGCTCCTAATAAGGTAAGGCCACTGGCAGTAATAATGCCATGGTTAATATGTTCTTTTAAATAGGGTGCATCACTCATACGCAATACCTGTGAAGGATCATCGGGTAATACAATATCGTTGCCATCATAGTAACGGTGATGGATAGGCTTTACATGGGTGCCGCTGCAATCCGGCGCTGTATCCACATGGCTGCAAAAACAAATAGCCGGAATATTTTTCTTTATACTATTACTACCGATAGTGGCATACACATAACCAAACTCATCTGTTACCGCATTGATAATGCCCATGCCCTGTAACTCCCTGCAAAGCATGCGGCTAAGTTCTTTTTGTTTTTCTGTGGTAGGGTAGGTGGTTCCGTTGGGATCACTTTGTGTATCAACCTGCACATAACGCATCAATCTTTCTGCTACATTATCGGGGCTAATTTTTATCATTGGTTTACTGTTTATTGTTTATTGTTTACTGTTTTCTGTTTACAGTTTACTGTTTGGTATTTATGGATTGAAGGTTACATTGCAGGATTAAAAAAAGCAGCCTGCAAAATGCAAACTGCTTAAATTTAAAATTCTTTTTCATTTCTTACCATTCAATATTTATCAGCATTCAATCACATTTATAAAGCTATCTGTCATCAGAGTTTTTGCTTTGCATTTCTTTGTTCCACATTGCTGAAAACGTACAAGGGAGTGACACAACGATGCTTAATTGAAATACAAATGTTTGTAACCAAAATATTTCTTTAAGTAAACGGAATTGAATTATTAATTATACATTATTAATTAACCCATTATCCATTATCATTTTTTTACACTATTTCCACCAGCTCAATATCAAAAACCAATTCTTCTCCAGCTAAAAAATGATTGGCATCCAATACAATTATTTTATCCCTTATTTCTACAATGGTAACCGGCACGGGCTGACCTGCCTGGTTGCTAAGCGTTAGCGACATGCCGGGTTCAAGCTTCATATCTTCCGGTACATTTTCTTTCGGAAATTCAATAATTGCTTCCTCAGATTTTTCTCCATATCCATCTGCAGGGGCAATATTGATGGTTTTCTTTTCGCCAACGTTCATGCCGGGCATGGCTGCATCAAAACCTTTTATCATCATCCCAGCACCTACTGTAAATTCCAGCGGCTCCCTGCCCACAGACGAATCAAATTGTTCGCCATTAATAAGTTTTCCTGTGTAATGTACCCTTACAACGTCACCCTCTTTTACTTGTGCCATTTTTTTAAATGTTTTTACCCGTTTTCTCCTTCATACTTTTAAAGATTAAGAAAATCAAGCTGTTAAATATTTAGTTATCCGCTGTAGTTTTAATACAACTTTAAAATCTGCGGCAAATTAAAACTTAATGGTGATTGGGCAATAATTTTGCAGGATTAATTTAAGTCCCCTTAGTTGTAATGTTATGTTTTACGTAAAAAATTAGTAGAAAATTTAGATACAGAAACACTAAAAATATTACAATAACATTTCAATCTCCCGGAGTGAGATAGGTTTTTCTAATATTTTAATTTGGGCTGAAAGGGCAGGGTGAAAAAAGCCAATAGTCTTATGTGCACTGATTAGGGTAATTTTCATTTCAGGAAACCTTTCGTGAATTATTCCAACAGCATCCCACCCCATTCCATCTGGTAAATTGTTATCCAGGATTAAAGCATGTGGATTTATCATATTGAGGTAAGAAAAACCATCAGTGAGGGTATGGGCAATATGCACATCATAATTCTTCCTGCTAAGAAATTGTTTGATCATTATACACAGATCAACTTCATCATCTATAATAAGCACTTTCTTCATATTTTAAAATGCTGGCTGAATGATTAGCAGTATTTTAATTGTTTAAACGATAAATGTATGAATATTATTACATATCACAGGTAACCCTTAATTTATCTGGCGCATTTTTAAACTGATGTAGTACATTTTGCTTTTTACATCTTATTAATTTAACGAAATACCTATAATGATCAAACGCAAATAAAGCAAAATGATACTTCATAAAATTGCTTCTCCTAACACCAATTTGATTGTAATTTAAAAGTTGTTTGCGCTATTTATTTTTGTTGACTGAAGAAGCTTTCGGCATTTCCAAAAATTAACATTTCGCAATATAGTTTTGTCCGGGCTATGAAGCTATGGGCAGCATCCTTGCATCGCCCTCTTGTACTAAATACCCAATGGCAATATTTCAGACCATTTTAATTATTAAATCAAACAGTTCAACCAGCTTTTAAATTGTTGTAATAATTTTTGAGCCGGTAAAGGCAAAGTATTAAAGTGGGCATTCACAATTAATGGCAGCGTTTTTTTATTACACGAATTTTAACGCACCCGGACATAACCTGAAAAAAAGAAAAAGTATGGTTATTGTGATTGCTTACACACTTACGATGCTTTCTCCTGGCGGTTCTGTTCAATGGGTAAGGATACAATAAAAGTAGCGCCTTCATTTACTTTACCTAAGGCATTAATAAAGCCATTGTGTTTTTCAACAATTTGTTTACAAAGTGCCAGGCCAATACCCGTGCCTTCATAAGAAGATTGTGAATGAAGCCGTTGAAACATATCGAATATTTGAGCAGCATAATGCTGCTCAAACCCAATACCATTATCCTTAATAAATATCTTGCAATATTTTACCTGGTCTTCATTGCCCGTAATTTCTTTTTCGTTGTGATTTATTTCGGGATAGATATTAATTACAGGCGTTACATTCTTTCTGCAATATTTTAAGGCATTACCAATCAGGTTAAAAAAAAGCGGCCTTATTAAACCCGGGTTTACATACAACAAAGGCAGTACTTCTACATTAATTTGAGCATTTTTTTCCGTAACTGTTTCCTGCAACTCATCCAGCACTTCTTTAATAATTAATTGAATATCTGTTTTTAAAAAAGTTTCTTTTTCAGCCGATAATTTTGAAAATGTAAGAATATCTTTAATCAGTGCCTGCATTCGTTCTGCCGATTTTTGAATACGTTCAATACTTAATTTAGCATCATCATCCAAAGTAGGATGATGTTTATAGTACAGGCGGTCGCTGAAGGTTAGTATCTTTCGTAAAGGTTCCTGCAAGTCGTGCGAAGCCATAAATGCAAACCTGTCGAGTTCTTTATTAGCTTTTTCAAGTCTGTCAATATTCTTTATTAATTCTTTATTGAGTTCTATAATTTTCTCTTCAGATGCCTTGTGTTCATTGATCTCATTTTGAAGATTGATATTAATTGACTTCAGTTTTTCTTCCTGTAAAATCAACTGCCGGTTTTTTTTATACAGGTCAATAAAAACGCCCACTTTTGCCCGTAATAACCCGGGGTTAATGGGCTTATAAATGTAATCGACCGCACCGGTCCGATACCCCTTAAAAATATTTTCTTCACCATAAGTATTGGCAGTAATAAAAATGATCGGAATATGTTTTAATTTTTCTCTTTCATAAATTAATGCGGCTGTTTCAAAACCGTTTAAATTTGGCATTTTTACATCCATCAATATAAGCGCAAAATCAAATTCTGCTAATAATATTTTCAATGCCTGGCGCCCCGAAGCAGCTTTTACAAATTGATATCCATCAGCTTCCAAAATAGTTTCCATAGAAAATAAATTGTCTTCCCGATCATCTACCAAAAGAATTTTTTGATTCATTGATTTAATTTTATTTGTAGAACCATACACGCATTAAGGAAAGTAACTGATCTATTTTTAATGGCTTGGTTATATAATCAGAAGCACCGGCTTCAATACATTTCTGCCTGTCGCCCTTCATTGCTTTTGCTGTAACGGCAATGATGGGTAAGGTACTGTTCTGATGCTCCCTCCGTATCTTCTGGGTGGTTTCATAGCCATCCATTTCCGGCATCATTATGTCCATCAATACCATATCAATTTTTTGTTTATCATCATTGATGATCTGGATAGCTTCCTGCCCGCTTTCGGCTGTTATCACATTAATATTATATCTTTCAAATACGGTTGTAAGTGCAAATAAATTTCTTACGTCATCATCAACCACCAATATGTTTTTACCAGTTAGTATGTCCTCCTTCATGCGAATATTCTCAATTACTTTTCTTTTATCTGGTGTTAAATCTTTGTGATTAACATGGAGGTGCAAAACAGTTTCTTCTAACAGGTGCTCTAAAGAATTAACTCCTTTCATCAACACCGAATTTGACGTGCGGTTCAAAACAGCAATTTCATTTTTACTAAAATCTTTTGCCGAGTAAACTATAACCGGTGTAAGTTTATTTTTTATTTTTTCAATTTTATTTACCAGTTCGTTCCCTGAAATATCAGGGAGAGAATAATCCAATATGATGCAATCATAATCCTGATCCTTTAACTGTTGGATAGCAGCTTTACCTGTAGAAGCAATGTCTACAATAGTGTTATCACTTGCCAGCATTTTAGCAATCTGCGACGATTCTATTTCATTATCTTCTACTACCAGTATTTTTTTCTTTTCTTTATTTTGAAAATTTACAATGTCATTGAAAAGGTCATTCAGTGATTCATTGTCCAATGGTTTCAACAGAAAACTACGTGCGCCTCTTTTTAAAGCCAGTATCCTGTTTTCTTCACCTGAAATCAGGTGGATTGGAATATGCCTGTAATTCAAATCATTTCTTAGCAAATCAAGCACTTTCCATCCGCTGGTATCCGGCAGTTTAACATCCAGGGTAATGGCCACTGGCGTAAAGCGATTGATAAAATCAAACACTTCGATATAGCTTACTGCAACTATGGCTTTTAAATTGTTTTCATGGGCTTTTTCTACTAAGATTTTACCAAACCGAAGGTCATCTTCCACCACCAGTATAACTTTATCTGTTGTATGTAAACTAGTTCGGTCATCCCCTGTTTCATTGATCATTTCATTTACAATGCCAAGGCTTTTACTTTCTGTTACTTCATTGGTAACCCGTATAGAATGCAGTAAGGTATCAATTTCATTTGAATCGGATCCTAATTGAAACTGCTTGTATGCACTAAGGCTATCTGGTGCTGATTTTGATAAACCATCGGAAATGTTATCTATAGGAAGAAACAAAGTAAAGATGCTGCCCTGGGAGGTATTACTTTCCAGCTCAATAGTTCCACCCAATAATTCTGCCAGGCCACGACTAATGGATAGGCCTAAACCGGTACCTCCGTACTTACGGCTGGTAGATCCTTCCGCCTGCTGAAAGGCTTCAAAAATAATATTTTGTTTTTCCTGGGGAATTCCAATTCCCGTATCGCTGATAGCGAAGGCAACTACTTTTTTGGCAGAGTCAAGGTTTATGTTACCCGGTTTCCAGTTTTTGATTGCCTGGTAAATCTTCAGTTTTACCTCACCTTTTTCTGTAAACTTAAATGAGTTAGAAAGCAAATTTTTAAGTATCTGGTTAAGGCGCTGAACGTCTGTTTCAATTACTGAAGGTAGTTTAGGGTCTGTTTCGATGGTAAAGCGCAAATGCCTTGCTTCAGAAATTGGTTTAAAGGTAGTTTCAACAAAAGAGGCAATTTCCACAAACCGAACAGGGGATATATTAGCTGTGATAAAACCTGATTCGATTTTAGAAAGATCAAGAATATCATTTATCAACTGAATAAGATCATCACCACAGGAGTGAATTGTTTTAGCATAACGAATTTGTTTGTCATTCAGATTGCCCTCAGCATTTTCATATAATTGTTGGGCAAGAATTAATAAACTGTTCAAAGGCGTTCTTAATTCATGCGACATATTTGCAAGAAATTCCGATTTGTATTTGGAAGTAAGGGTAAGCTGTTCTGCTTTTTCTTCCAGTGATCTCCTTGCTTCTTCTACTTCTTTGTTTTTGTCTTCTACTTCGTTTTTTTGTTTTACGAGCAACAGCGCTTTATCCTGCAATTCATCATTGGTGCGGCTCAGTTCTTCCTGCTGTAGTTTTAATTCCCCGGCCAATGATTGTGATTGGGTAAGCAATTCTTCTGTACGTGAATTTGCTTCAATCGTGTTTAATACAATACCAATACTTTCAGTAAGCTGTTCCAAAAAGTCAATATGTGTTTCACTAAATATATCTAATGATGCAAGCTCAATTACAGCTTTTACTTTATTCTCAAAAAGTACCGGCAAAATGATAAGATTGGTGGGCTTTGCCTTACCAAGGCCAGAACTTATTTTTATATAATTCCCGGGAACATTTGAAAGAATGATCCTTTCTTTTTCAAAGGCAACCTGGCCCACCAACCCTTCGCCAATTTCAAATTGAGTTGGGATATTTTTATCTGATTTGTAACCGTAAGCTGAAAAGAGGTTGAGCTTTACAACTTGTGTATCTTCATTTTGATTTAAAATATAGAAAGCCCCGTAGTGCGCTGTTACTACCTGCGCCAGTTCGGAAAGGATACGCTGCGTTACTGTCTTCAGATCTTTCTGGCCTTGCAGCATTTGTGTAAATTTCGCCAGGTTTGATTTAAGCCAATCCTGTTCCTGGTTTCGCAGCGTGGTTTCTTTCAGGTTAGCAATCATCTGGTTGATAGTGTCTTTCAAAGCTTCTACTTCCCCTTTTGCCTCTACACGGATTGTACGTGTCAGATCACCCTTGGTTACTGCTGATGCTACTTCTGAAATAGAACGCACCTGGGTTGTAAGGTTTTGGGCCAACTGATTTACATTCTCAGTAAGGTTTTTCCAGATACCTGACGCACCTGGAACAGATGCCTGGCCCCCAAGCCTGCCATCTACGCCAACTTCACGGGCCACTGTAGTTACCTGGTCTGCAAACAAAGCCAGGGTATCAATCATTTCATTAATGGTATCAATAAGTTGTGCCACTTCACCCCTTGAAACGATGGCAAGTTTTTGTTTTAAATTACCTGTAGCCACAGCCGTTACCACCTTGGCAATTCCCCGGACCTGGTTGGTAAGGTTTGATGCCATCATGTTTACGCTATCGGTGAGATCTTTCCACGTACCACCCACACCTCTTACTTCTGCCTGGCCACCCAACTTACCTTCAGTACCTACCTCACGTGCCACCCGGGTTACTTCAAAGGCAAAGGAATTTAATTGTTCCACCATGGTGTTGATGGTATTCTTAAGATCGAGTATTTCCCCTTTAACATCGATCGCCACAGTTTTTGAAAGGTCACCACTCGCTACCGCCTTTGTTACCTCTGCAATATTCCGCACCTGTGCGGTAAGGTTACCAGTCATTTGATTCACTGAATCCGTAAGGTCTTTCCAGGTTCCGGCAACACCAGGAACAAATGCCTGTCCACCCAGTTTGCCATCAGTACCTACTTCCCTTGCCACACGTGTTACCTCAGAAGCAAAAGCCCTCAACTGATCCACCATGGTATTCAGTGTTTCTTTCAATTGTAAAATTTCACCCCTTACATCCACTGTAATCTTTTTCGACATATCCCCGTTTGCCACAGCAATGGCCACTTCGGCAATATTACGTACCTGTGCAGTAAGGTTACCTGCCATTTGGTTAACTGAGTCCGTAAGGTCTTTCCAGGTTCCGGCTACACCTGGTACATTGGCCTGGCCACCCAATTTACCTTCGGTACCTACCTCCCTTGCCACACGGGTAACTTCAGATGCAAATCCCCTTAACTGATCCACCATTGTGTTGATGGTATTTTTCAATTCAAGTATCTCCCCTTTTACATCCACCCCAATTTTTCTTGACAAATCACCGTTGGCCACAGCCGTGGTTACCTCTGCAATATTCCGTACCTGTGAGGTAAGGTTACTGGCCATTTTATTTACACTATCTGTAAGGTCTTTCCAGGTTCCACCAACGCCAGGTACATCTGCTTGCCCACCAAGTTTTCCTTCTGATCCTACTTCACGGGCAACACGTGTTACTTCCGATCCAAATGAATTCAACTGATCCACCATCGTATTGATGGTATTTTTTAATTCGAGGATCTCTCCTCTAACATCCACCGTAATTTTTCTTGAAAGGTCACCTTTTGCAACCGCCGTAGTTACCTCGGCAATGTTCCTAACCTGTCCGGTAAGGTTACTGGCCATACCATTTACCGAATCGGTAAGGTCTTTCCATACACCACCTACTCCTTCCACAGCCGCCTGTCCGCCCAACTTTCCTTCCGATCCCACTTCCCTTGCAACACGTGTTACTTCCGAAGCAAATCCCCTCAACTGGTCCACCATCGTATTGATGGTAATTTTCAATTCAAGTATCTCACCCTTTACATCCACATCAATTTTTCTTGACAAGTCTCCGGTTGCTACCGCAGTGGTTACCTCTGCAATATTCCGTACCTGCGAGGTAAGGTTACTCGCCATTTTATTTACACTATCTGTTAGGTCCTTCCATGTTCCACCAACACCCGGTACATCGGCCTGTCCACCAAGTTTTCCTTCAGAACCAACCTCACGTGCAACACGGGTTACTTCTGATCCAAATGAATTCAACTGATCCACCATCGTATTGATGGTATTCTTTAATTCAAGAATTTCACCTTTTACATCCACGGTAATTTTTCTCGACAAATCGCCTTTGGCAACCGCGGTGGTAACTTCAGCAATGTTTCTTACCTGCCCGGTAAGGTTGCTGGCCATACCATTCACAGAATCTGTAAGGTCTTTCCATGTTCCTGCCACACCCTTTACCTGCGCCTGGCCACCCAGTTTTCCTTCGGTACCAACTTCAAGTGCCACACGGGTAACTTCAGATGAGAAAGAGTTTAACTGATCCACCATGGTATTCATGGTATTTTTTAATTCAAGTATCTCTCCTTTTACATCCACAGTAATCTTTCTTGAAAGATCCCCTTTTGCCACTGCGGTAGTTACCTCCGCAATATTCCGCACCTGCGCCGTAAGGTTACTTCCCATCTGGTTTACAGAATCGGTAAGGTCCTTCCAAACTCCACCTACACCTTTTACCTTTGCCTGTCCACCCAGTTTTCCTTCCGATCCCACTTCAC
>JANMVB010000358.1:0-4962 GCA_031392305.1 Ferruginibacter sp. | reverse complement strand
TGGCATTAACACCGGCGCAATGCAAATGGCTGCATAAAAATTTTACAGATATAAGGGTGATGGTACAACACAGCGACATCCGCTGTTACAGTGATAAAGAGTACCATGCTGCCGGTGTGGAAGTGGCTGAAGACATGAGTGGCTGCGATGTATTGATGGGTATAAAAGAAGTGCCTTCAGCGATGTTGATACCGGGAAAGACGTACCTGTTTTTTTCGCATACTAAAAAACTGCAACCTTATAACCAGGCATTGATACAGGCTATTGCTGAAAAAAAAATTACCCTGGTTGATTACGAATGCCTGGAGCATGATGACGGCACACGTATTATTGGTTTTGGTTTTTTTGCGGGCATTGTAGGTGCTCACAATGGTATGATGGCTTATGGTAACCGTACCGGGCTTTTTAAGCTGCAACGGGTAAGCTCCGTAAATAGTTTTCAAAAACTGATACATACTTATTTTGGATTAAAAGTGCCGCATATAAAAATTGCTGTAACGGGCACGGGCAGGGTAGCGCATGGCGTGCTGGAAATTATGAACCTGCTGGGCATACATGAAGTGGATGTGGATGAATTTGCTGCAAGAGAATTTACCTATCCGGTGTATGTTCATTTAAAGGGTGCAGACTTATATGCACACAAGGAAACGGGGAAGTATAACCGGGATGATTTTCATCATAATCCGGGCAATTATGTTTGCAGGTTTAAAGAACTTATTTCTGCTACAGACATGCTGATAAACGGTGTGTATTGGGATAAAGATGTGCCGCGTTTGTTTGAGTTGGAGGATATGGGCAAACCGGGTTTTCGCATTTGTACCATTGCGGATATAACCGATGACAAAGGAGGTTCCGTACCCTGCAACCTGGGCGATGCCACCATTGAAGACCCGGTATATGGCGTTGATAAAAATAACTTTAAGCGCACCGGGCCTTACCTGCCCAATTCCGTTGATGTAATGGCGGTGGGTAATTTACCCAATGAATTACCGAGAGATGCCAGCAGGTATTTTGGTGAACAGCTTATAAAATTTGTGCTTGATGATATTCGTACCGGTGGCAGCGGCACCATTGAAAAGGCCACGATTATAAAGGCAGGTAAGCTAACTGCCAGCTATGCATACATGAAGGAGTATGTGGGGGAGAATGGTGAGTGATGAGTGATGGTGAATGGTCAAAAAATCATTTCCTTATAGGTTCAAATAATAATCTTTTAGCAGGGAATTAAACGCAGGTGTGTAATTACCGTTAGTTTCTTTTATGGCAAGTTCTGTTGTTATTGGAATGGTTGAATTACCCATAAAAAATAATACTCCCCTAAAGTATGGATGTGTTGCTGTATGTTTTATCAATATTTTCTCCTTAACAAATAAATGATATATGGCTGCTGCTGCAATAAAATAATCAAGCCGGTGGTAGGGGAGTAGTACAGCAAAAATGCCTGCTGGTGCCAGGTAGCGATTGGTAACTTCCAGTAATTGTAGCAGGGTTAATGTTGTATCATGTTTGGCAGCATTTTTCTTTTCATCGCCTGATTTAAGGTCATCTTCAAAAAATGGCGGATTGGAAATAATACAATCATATTTTTTTTCGCTGCTAAATTCACCGGCACCGGTATTAAAAATATTCAGTCTTTCTTTCCAGGGTGATGCCTCAAAATTTTTGTTAGCCTGCAGGGCTGCTGCTTTATCAATTTCAATTGTATCAATGAGGGCGTTGGTTTTTTGGGCCAGTAGTAAACTTAAAAGCCCGGTACCGGTGCCTATATCCAGTATGCTTTCTGCATTGCGTTTGTGTTCACTTAAATGCTTTGCTACAAGCGCTCCAAATATGCAGGCATCTGTACAAACCTTCATGCTGCACTGATCTTGTTGAACGGTAAATTGTTTGAATTGAAAATAATTGTTAGCCACTATCGCAGATATTTAAAAGAAGTAGTATGAAACCCAAAACCCAAAACCGAAAACCTTACCAATCTGCCCGGGCAGAAGGGCTTGCACTTAAAGATGAAAAATCCTTGTCGAGGTATTTATAATAAGCGGTAATGGCAATCATGGCTGCATTGTCTGTGCAATATTCAAATGCCGGGATAAATGTTTGCCAGCCCATTTTTTCGCCGGTTTCTTTTAATGCTTTTCTTAAGCCACTGTTGGCACTTACACCCCCCGCTATACAAACCTGGTTGATGCCGGTTTCGTTGGCTGCCTTCTTTAATTTATTAATGAGTATGCTGATGATGCGGTATTGTATGGAGGCACAGATATCAGCGATATTTTCGTCAATGAATTTTTTTCGCTCTTCTTCTGTTGCTGTAAATGATTCTTTGAAAACATTGCTGGTGCCGGCGTTTTTTAAAAAATAAAGGATAGAAGTTTTTAATCCGCTAAAACTAAAATTTAACCCGGGTATCTGTGGCTCGGGAAATTTAAATCGTTGTGGGTTACCGTTAGCTGCGTATTTATCTATCAATGGTCCGCCGGGATATGGTAGCCCCAGCAGCTTGGCAGATTTGTCAAAAGCTTCTCCTGCGGCATCATCAATGGTTTCGCCGATCACCTTCAAGCTGGACGGCGATTCACACAACACAATCTGTGTATGACCGCCGCTTACCGTAAGGCACAAAAAAGGAAAGGAAGGTTTTTCGGCTGGTATTAAATTGGCCAGCACATGCGCCTGCATGTGGTGTACTGCAATCAATGGTTTGCCTAATGACAGGGCAATGGATTTTGCAAATTGTGCACCCACCAGCAACGAGCCAATCAGCCCGGGTGCCTGCGTAAATGCCACTGCATCAATTGCTGAAAGTTTGCAATGGGCAGCACGTAATGCGCTGTCAACAACCGGTACAATATTTTGTATGTGGGCACGGCTTGCAAGCTCAGGTACTACGCCGCCATATATTTCATGCACCGCCTGGCTGGCAATAATATTTGATAAAATTTTCCCATCCCTGCAAACAGATGCGGCCGTTTCATCGCAGGAAGATTCTATTGCTAAGATGGTGACCCCGCTATCTCCGGTTATTAACGCAGTACCTTGTTCCGCAGCATTCTTCAACGTGTATTCCATTTTGCAAAAATAGTTTAATGGAAGGTTTTAATTTTAGATAAAGAAGGGATGACTATAAAATATTAGTTTAAGGTAGTTTGTGTGAATTTTGTCCGGGCATAGAAGCCATGATGAACATCGTTGCGTCGCACTCTTGTGCTGAATACCAATAGGGATCTTTACCTACGTCCCATGAAAAAATAATTAGTTGAGAAAGATGAAGTTTTTATTATCATACTTCAGTGAATAGGAATGTTACTATAAATTTAAAATTTGAGGCTATTATTTACTCCGTATAGCAACAACAGGGTCCATGCGTGCTGCCCTGGATGCAGGGAAAATACCTGCCAGCACACCCACAACCAGGCAAATAATTACTGTGCTGATCAATAAGGGTAATGATACATGTACCGGAAAATCGAGTGAAGTGAAAATGATGGAAAGTATATAAACAAAAAATAACCCGAAAGCACCACCCATCAAACAAAGGATGGCAGCCTCCATTAAAAACTCAAATAAAATACTGCCACGCTTGGCACCAATGGCTTTTTTAAGGCCAATCATACTCGTTCTTTCTTTTACGGTTACAAACATAATATTTGCAATACCGAACATCCCAACGATAAGGCTGATAACACCAATTAAACCACCTACAATATTTACAGTGCCGAATAAATCTGTAATGGCTTTGCTAAATGCCTCTACACTGTTTAATGAAAAATTATCTTCCTGGGTAGGGCTCAGCCTGCGGATCTGCCGCATGATGCCTTCCAGTTCATCCATCAATGCTGCTGGTGTTACATCTTCTTTTCCTTTAGCCACCAACACCGGGTTGCTATTATCTTCTTCAATAATTTGTTTGCAAAATTTGTATGGCAGCATAATGCAATTATCATAATCCCAGCCTATAAAATTTTTACCTTCTTTTTTTATTACGCCTACTATGTACACCCTTTTACCTTTGATCTCGAAATATTTTCCGAGAGCTCTTTCTGGTGTGCCATATAATTTTTCAGCATTGTCGTAACCAATGAGTGCAATGGCAGCTCCACTGTTAAATTCGGCAGCAGAAATATACCTGCCTGTATTAAAAGCAATGGGCTGTATCCTGTTTTGTGATTCTACAATTCCGTACACAGATGCTCCCTGAATGATATCATCCTTATAAGAAATATTTCCATTTGCCCGCATTAAAAAACTTATATCATCTGATAATTGAGAACGTTCCTTTATCAGGTTCATTTCTTCATATTTCATTACCGGCCTGGCCTGGAATTTCCAGAAGGGTTTGTCGGGCCCACCGCTATATTCCCACTTGTCGATGTAGATGGTATTGCTGCCGAGGCTCTGCACTTCATTTTGAATATTTTGCTCCAGGCTGGTTACTGTAGCCAACACGCCGATGATACAAAAAATACCAAATGCAACACCCGTAAGGCTTAGGGCAGTACGCAATTTATTAACCCTCAGTTCCTGAAGGGTAAGCCGTAATGAATTGCGGAGAATGTTGAGCGATTTTCGCATGGTTCAAAATTAATGGAAGGATATTAATTGAGGGGTAAAATTATTTGAGTGGCAACCCCCGTCCCCTCCCGATAAAAGATCGGGACCTTGTTCCCGGGGGGTATCCGAGGACTTCGCTACAATACGGTAAGTCAGTGCGGAGTTGTAGTTGAAGGGGATTTCCATGGGAAATTTTACCACTGCGCTTTGTCCTGCCGCTACTGTAAAATACTGGTTGGGAAAAACATTCTTAAACCATCCGTCTACCGGTTTGTTGGTAGCCGCATCCAATAATTCCAATTGTGCTGTACCGGTAATTTCTTTTTCACTGAGGTTTACAATCTTAGCGCTGAATTCCATACGGTCGCCTTCCCGCATAAACCGTGGTGCATTGGGCTGAACCATTAATGG
>JANMVB010000349.1:0-5202 GCA_031392305.1 Ferruginibacter sp. | reverse complement strand
AGATGAAACTGAAGAGATTTATCAACTGATGAAAAACCCAACCCGGGAGCATACAAGGATTGTTCATTTTTGGGCAGATGGCGTTGGTACTTACACACCACCCGGCCATTGGGATGCAATAGCTGCTGAAGATTTTATTACTAAAAATTTCAGTGAGGTTCGTTGGGCCAGGAATATGGCTTTGGTGAACATGGCACTGAGCGATGCAGCAATTGTTTGCTGGGATACAAAATATTTTTATTTTAACCCAAGGCCCAGCCAGTTAAATCCAAACATTAAAACAATAACCGGGGTACCAAATTTCCCTTCGTATATATCCGGCCATTCCACTTTTAGTGGTGCTGCTGCTGCAGTGCTCAGCCATATTGTAAAAGAACGTGCCGTGCAATATGATGCAATGGCGAACGAGGCATCTTTATCAAGAATGTATGGTGGCATACATTATAAAAGTGATTGCACCGTGGGATTAACTGTTGGAAAAAGCATTGGTAATTATGCTGTGCAGCGGGCCCTTACTGATGGGGCAGATTAAAACTTTGATCGTTTAGTTGTATGTATATATAAGGCATTGTAATTCTTTACGATGCCATTTTTCTTTACAATAGCAATTTCAAAAAAATAAATGAGGGCAGGTATAATATTTTTGTTGTTGATAAGTTGCTACCTGGGTTCTTTTGCGCAGCAAGCCAGCTTACACAATGATTCATTATTAAAAGCCAAATCATTGGATAGTGTTATACTTTATTCTTACCTGAACCAGCATATTATTAAGCAACTTCCTCACGAACAGGGAACTTTCATTTTCTCCGGCAAGAAAACCGAAGTAATTAATCTTGCACTGGTACCTGTAGATATTACCAATAAAACAGGCAGGCAGGTTTTTGCCAAAGTGCCAGGTGTATTTGTGTATGATATGGATGGTTCCGGCAACCAGGTAAATATTGCTGCAAGGGGCCTCGATCCACACCGGGGCTGGGAATTCAACATCCGGAAAGATGGTGTCATTACCAACTCGGATATGTATGGTTACCCTGCGAGCCACTATAGCTTGCCACTTGAAAGTATTGAACGTATTGAGCTGGTGAGGGGAACAGGCTCGTTGCAATATGGGGCACAATTTGGGGGAATGCTGAATTATGTAACAAAACAGGGCGATACCACCAGGCCATTTAGTTTTGAAAGTATCAATACCGTCGGTTCATTTAACCTTATAAGTACCTATAATGCAATTGGCGGTAAGGCAGGTAAATTTAAGTACTATGCTTATGTTCAGAAAAAATCAAGGAGTGGTTACCGGAAAAATGAGCATACTGATTCTGAAGCCGAAGCAATCATAATTACGTACGGGCCTAATCGAAATTTTTCTGTTCGTGCAGAATGGGCACGTTCCAAATACCTGTACCGCCTGCCTGGCGCATTAACCGATAGCATGTTTAATGCGGATCCAACCCAGGCTACCCGTTCACGAAATTATTTCAGTCCTGATATTCATGTTCCATCTATTACATTAAACTGGCAGATAGCTTCCCAAACCAATGTCCAGTTAATTTCTTCAGCAGTATTAGGAAGTAGGAACAGTGTGCTCTTTGATAAACCTGCCAATATTAAAGATAGTATAAATGCGGCTACGCTTCAATATAATAACAGGCAGGTGGATATTGACAGGTTTAACAGCTACACAACTGAATTGCGTTTATTGCAACAATACAAGCTTGGTAAATATTTAAGTTCGCTGGCTGCCGGAATTCAATATATGAATAACGACCTGCACCGCACCCAGCTTGGTAAGGGCACCACGGGTAGTGATTATGATCTTAATCTGGTGGATCCTTTATGGGGAAGGGACGTGCATTTAAAAACTACCAATGTTGCATTGTTCGCTGAAAATAAACTCCAGTTATTGCCCCACCTTGCTGTAAATTTTGGGGCAAGGGTAGAAACAGGGCAAACAGATCTGAATGGAAAAATTGCTTATTATCCTGACAACAATATTCCGGTAAATATTAAGCACAGGTTTCCCTTACTAGGAGCAAATATTTCTTATAAACCATTAGGGAATGCTGAGCTATATGGAGGATGGTCACAGAGTTATCGCCCCATGATTTTTAAAGATCTTATCCCAGGTTCCTTATATGAAAAAGTAGATCCCAACATCAAAGATTCCAAAGGGTATAATGCCGAATTGGGTTTTAGGGGAACCTGGAAATTTTTAAAGTGGGATATCAATGGGTTCCTGCTAGGCTATAACAAACGCTTTGGAACCCTTGCTGAAACAGATAATGCAGGTGCCTTTTATACCTATAGAACTAATATAGGTAATTCACTTACAAAGGGTGCGGAAATATTTATACAAATGGATTGGATGTTGGGAACCAGGACCAATTTGTCCATTTTTACATCTACATCTTTTATGCATGCCCGTTATACTAACGCGGTTGTAAAGTCAGGTAATTCTAATATCAATATCCAGGGCAATAAAGTAGAAAGTGCGCCGGATATTATAACACGTAACGGTGTAACGCTGCGTTACAAAAAGTTCAGTTCTTCAGTTTTGTATAGCTATACAGGTGAAACTTTTGCCGATGCATTGAATACAGTACAGGCACCCAAAACAACCGGTGCTACAGGTATTGTACCTGCGTATGGGATATTAGATATGAATGCAAGTTTCAGATTTTCCAAAGCCGTGGAATTAAGATTAAATCTCAGCAACATCTTCAACAAACAATATTTTACAAAAAGGCCATTGTTTTACCCGGGCCCTGGTATATGGACATCAGACGGAAGAAATGGTAGTGTATCAATTGTGGCAAATTTATAACCTACAGGTAATCTATACGTCTTTGCAGGTGAATAATATCTATATTTCGCAACGGGTAAATCAATGAATAAAATTTTTTGTCCAGGCTGTGAAGCAATGGGAAACATCGTTGCATCGCCCTCTTGTACCTCAAATCAATTGGGGTCTTTAATTGTGTTTTTACTACGTTTGATATAATCAACACATAATACTTGATACAACAGATGAAAAAAATATTTTACCTCGGCCTCATTGGCCTCATTATTTTTGAAATAGCCAATGTATATTTCATTATGCCCATGCCCGGAAGCCAGCGCATGAACAGCATTGATACAGCTTATTTTTTATACAAATGGCGCTGGGTATTCAGGGGTTTTTTTGCAGTTGCATTGCTGATAGGTTTATTTAAAACAAACTGGAAACGCAAATGGACAGTAGCTATTCCGTTACTGATATTAGCCGTTGTTATTTACATGGCTAATTTTAATATGGCGGCTGATGCTATGTTTCAACAACCAAAAAAATTGTTGATGGCAAATGCTGCATCCAATAAAGTGGACAGCAACCGTTTGGTTATTGGTGTTGAAAACAATGGAGAAGCCAAAGCATATCCAATCAGGTTTTTAGGTTACCATCACCAGGTACAGGATACGGTGGGTGGTAAACCTTTACTGATTACCTATTGTACGGTATGCCGCACAGGCCGTGTATTTGAGCCGGTTGTAAATGGTACTACTGAAAAATTTCGTTTGGTTGGTATGGATCATTTCAATGCCATGTTTGAAGATGCCCGTACTAAAAGCTGGTGGCGCCAGGCTACCGGCGAAGCCATCACCGGTAAATTAAAAGGACAAAAACTGCCTGAGTACTTTAGTACCCAAACTTCGCTGGCAAAATGGTTGCAGCTAAATCCCAATTCGTTGGTAATGCAGGAAGACCCGGCATTTATAAAAGAGTACGATACCACCGGAAAATTTGAAAGTGGTAAAAGCAAAAGCAAACTAACGGGAACCGATAGCCTTTCGTGGAAAGATAAATCATGGGTAGTTGGTGTTAATGCTGGTAAGCAAACAAAGGCTTATGATTGGAATAAATTAAAAGCCGAGCGGATGATACATGATAGTATTGGAAACACCTATACTTTGCTGGTACTTGCAAATGATAATAAATCATTTTTTGCCTTTGAAAGGCCACATGCAAATTCAGTTTTTATTTTAAGCAACGATACATTAACGATGAATGCTCAGCGGTACAAAATAAACGGGCAGGGTATTGATACTGCCTACTCACTAAAACCATTGCCAGCCTATCAGGAGTTTTGGCATAGCTGGCGCACTTTTAATCCGGGTAGTAAAAAATATTAGAAGGCCACTTAATAATGATGTGCAAACTGTTCTGTATATTTAATGCCTCTTCACGATTAAATTGCAGATATGAAAAACTGGAAAATTAAAACTTCCCTCTTCTTAAACTATTTTGTATTTGCTATTTTGTTGAATAGTGTAGGTACAGTTATCCTGCAGGTGCAAAGCAATTACCAGGTTACTGAATCATCTGCCAGTGTGCTGGAGGCTTTTAAAGATCTCAGCATTGCCATCGTTTCCTTTTTCATTGCCTCTTATGTTAACCGTATCGGCTATAAAAAATCAATGCTCATTGCGCTTGCGTTTATTGGATTGGTTTGCCTGGTAATGCCGCTGTACCCTGGTTTTATCATGACCAAATTATTATTCGCAGCCACCGGGGCAAGTTTCGCTATGATAAAAGTTTCAGTGTTTGCAACCATCGGCATCATTACCAATGATAAAAAGGAGCATGCCATTTTTATGAATTTTATTGAATCCTTTTTTATGGTGGGTATACTTACCGGTTATTTTATTTTCAGTGCATTTGTTGATGATAAAAATCCGCAGTCAACAGAGTGGTTAAAAGTTTATTATCTGTTGGCTGTAATTGTGGGTGTTGCTTTCCTGTTATTGTTAAGCTCGCCGTTGGATGAATCCTCGGTAAAGAACACGGCACATCAGCCACTCACCAACGATTTTGCTGAGATGTTTAAACTGGTGGCGCTACCCATTGTAATCGTTTTTGTGGCCAGTGCATTTTTCTATGTATTGATTGAGCAAAGCATCATGAGCTGGCTGCCAACTTATAATAGTAAAGTGCTTCACCTGCCGCAAACATTGAGCATTCAAATGGCAAGCATACTGGCGGCATCTACCGCAATTGGTAGATTTATTGCGGGCATTGTATTGAGAAAATTAAACTGGCTTACTGTACTGGTTACCTGTTTAATTGTAGCTGCTGCCCTGGTACTTGCTGCCATCCCTTTGGCCGACAATGCAGGCGGCACGGTTATTACCGGTTGGTCAACTGCTCCGCTGGCTACATTTATTTTTCCC
>JANMVB010000342.1:0-5120 GCA_031392305.1 Ferruginibacter sp. | reverse complement strand
GCCAACTACCAGCAATTGTTACAGCAATACCCCCAGTCGCCGGAAGTAGATGAGGCGCTTGACAATATTAAAAATATTTATGTGGAAGAAGGCAAGCCCAACGAATACGTGGAACTGATGCGTAAGAATGGAAAAAATATTTCTGTAACAGAAGCTGATTCTCTTACCTGGTCGGCGGCAGAAATAAAATACAATGCAAATGATTGCAATGCGGCTGTTTCAGGATTTAATAATTATTTGAGCAGGTACCCTAACGGTGCTTATGCACTGGATGCAAATTATTTCCGCAGCGAATGTTATGCTAAGAACAAGCAATGGGCAGATGCATTGACCGGCTACAATTTTATCAATAGCAAAGGGCTGAGTACTTATTTTGAAAAAGCCACACTGGCAGCGGCCCGTATCTATTATTTTGAATTAAAAGACTATACTAATGCAAAAAAATATTTTGCCTCATTGCAGTCTGGCGCAGTAAACCAGGATAACCAGCTTGAAGCATTGCGTGGCCTGGTAAGGTGTTACTACCAGCTTAAAAATTATGGCCAGGCAAATGAAGCAGCGAAGGAATTGCTTACAAGAAAAGGGCTGAGTACTGATGACCGTTCCATTGCATTTTTAGTGTTGGGTAAATCACAACAAATTAACAATGATTGCCCCGGAGCCATTGCCTCATTTAAATCATGTGCTGCAATTAATAAATCGGCATGGGGTGCAGAGGCGAGGTATGAGATTGCAAACTGTTATTATACTTCAGGCAATTATACCGCCGCAGAAAAAGCAGCCATGGCGGTAATTAAAGAAACAACCAGCTACGATTTTTGGGTTACCCGTTCTTATATTCTAATTGGTGATGTATTTATGCAACAGAAAGATTATTTCAATGCAAAGGCTACCTATCAAAGTGTGGCTCAAAACTCAGCCATACCCGAGTTAAAAACCGAAGCACAGCAAAAACTTGACCAGGCAATAGCCGATGAAAAAGCCGGTTCAAAAATCAGCAATTAAACTATGAAAAAAAACATTCTATATACAATGCCCGATATAAAAATAGTTGCCATTTTTTTGTGTGTATGCCTGCAGGGTAGTGCTGCATTTGCACAAAGGGATACCACCCGCAAACCAAGTATTGACATTACTTCCAGTTACAAACCTGTTTTACGCAATTCAGCGAAGATTAATTTTTCTGCTTCGCACCTTGTTGCGGATACTTCCAAAATAATCAGCCCCTATAATATCCCGGCACAAAATTTATTTTACACTTACCTGCCGGTTTCATTAAAGCCATTGTCTTTAATGCAGGATACATTAATTGAGTTGGGCTTACGCAATTTTATAAAAGCAGGAGCCGGAAATTATACCACGCCGTATGCAAGTGCAGGCTTTAGTTTTGGAGACGGTAAAACAGCGTTGGTAAATCTGTATGCAGATTTTATTTCTTCAAAAGGAAAAATTGAAAACCAGGATTATGCCCGGTTAAATGTAAAAGGAAGCGGAAGTTATTTCACTCTACGTAATGAAATTTATGGCACTGCATCTGTTACCCGCCAGGATTATTATTTATACGGCTACGATCATACGCTGCATAATTATACAAAGGATGATGTGTTGCAGCGCTTCTCCGATGTGAGTATCAAAGCTGGTTTTCGCAACAAGGATAAAAATGAAACGGGTATTAATTATAACCCCTCCATACAAACCACCGCCTTTACTGCCCTGCATAAATTAACCGAAAATTCTTTGATTGTTGATGTGCCCGTTGAAAAAACATTTGGTGATGTGCTCTCCGTAAAAGTTGCGGTAAATGCAGATATTACCAGGTACACCACAAAAGATTTGGTGCCTGCAAATATTAAAATCAACAACAACATTTTTCAAATTGCACCTGAATTAATTTATGCAAAAGAATCCATTACCATTCACGGTGGTGTTACGCCTGCATGGGATAATGGCAAGCTTACCGTGTTCCCGAATATTTATGGAGAGGCCCAGATACCAGGTAAATCATTTTTAGTACAGGGTGGTTTTACGGGCCGTTTTATCAAGAACAGTTATCGTAATTTATCTGCTGTTAATCCATACCTGCAAACACTTTCATCTCAACTCAATACAAAAGAAACAGAATTATATGGTGGCATTAAAGCATCCGTAGGCAAGCACTTTAATTTTAGTGCGAAAGCAGGTTTGATACGCTATGAAAACCTCCCTTTCTACATCAATGATACCGCCACAGACAGCAAGGCATTTTTAGTAAGCAACGAAAGTAAAGTGAATGATCTTCGCATACATGCCGACATGAGTTTTATCAGCCAGGATAAATTTACCATTACCGGCGGGCTCACATTTAATGGCTACACCAACATGAAAGACAATGACAAAGCCTGGGGCACCATTCCTTTGGAGATCACAGCATCCATGCGCTGGTGGGCCTTTAAGCAGGTGATGTTGAAGAGTGATTTCCGTGCATTCACGGGCAGCCCTTATTTATCCAAAGGCAATATTAAAAAAACTACCAGCGGCGCTGCAGACCTGAGTGCCGGCCTTGAGTTTGCCATCAATAAAAATTTCAGTGCCTGGCTCGATGTAAATAATATCTTCAACAATAAGTATGAGCGCTGGCACAATTACCAGGTGTACGGCTTAAATATATTGGGCGGCGTAATTTATAAATTTTAATAGTAAGGTTATTCATTTTAATATACCATGCTAATCTTTTTACCCTGCTGATGTAGGGTAATTTTTTTGTCCGAACTAATACACAGCTTTGGGCATCATCGTTGCGTCGCACTCTTGTACTAAATATCTATGAGGATCTTTACCTTCGTTTTGTAAAAAACTAATCCGTTAATGTGCCAAATAATTGTATTTGATTCTCATCATTGAATTTTAATTCGTGCAATTCGTGTAATTGTATAATTCGTGCAATTCGTGTAATTGTATTTATTCGTGTAATTATTTAAACGCCGGATGAAACTGGTGCAAAGTTGTACGCAGAAATTCCCTGTCGAGATGCGTATAAATCTCTGTGGTGGTAATGCTTTCGTGGCCAAGCATTTCCTGCACTGCACGCAGGTCGGCACCACCTTCCACCAGGTGAGTGGCAAAAGAATGGCGAAAGGTATGGGGTGAAATGGTCTTCCTTATCTCAGCAAGTTTCACCAGCTCTTTGATGATTATAAATATCATCACCCGTGAGAGTTTACTGCCGCGGCGATTTAAAAAAAGGATGTCTTCGTTGCCGGGCTTCACGGCAATGTGTACACGAATTTCGTTGCGGTAAATATTGATGTATTTAATGGCATCGCTGCCAATGGGCACCAGCCGTTCTTTATCGCCTTTTCCAATTACCCTGATAAAACCAACATCCAGGTACAAACAACTTAGCTTTAAATTAACTGCCTCACTAACACGTAGGCCGCAACTGTACAACACTTCCAGTATCGCTTTGTTTCTGCCACCTTCCGGCTTGCTGAGGTCTATTTTACTGATGATCTTTTCAATTTCATCAAAGCTCAACACATCCGGTAAAGATCTTTTTAATTTGGGTGCTTCCAGCAAAGCAGATGGGTCAATGGAAATAATATCTTCCAGCAAGCAATACTTAAAAAAACTTTTAAGTCCCGAAATAATCCTTGATTGAGAGGAGGGTGTCATCCCTAATTCACTTATCCATTTAATAAAGCCTTCTAGTTCTTTTAATGTAAACTCCCCCGGGTTTTTTAACTGGGTGGTAGTTAATAACCAAGTGGTAAGTTTTTCTACGTCGTGCAGGTAAGCTTCTACTGAATTGTCACTAAGGGATTTTTCTAACTGCAGATAGGCTTTGTAACCTTTTTTATAAGTTTCCCACATGGTGCAGAGCTGGAATTTTAAAAATCATAAAGTGAAAAAAAATTGTTGAACAAGTGAACAGTTTTCACCAGTAAAAATTGAAATACGGAAATGCATTTTATTTAATCAACAGCTTTTCTTTAGTCATTGAATTGGTAAATTTTCACATGTTGTCAGGTTTCACTACTTTCGTCGGCATATCCAAACTTGTAAAAAAAGAAATGATAGTTAATCTCCATTCGTTCCGGCAAAAGGTACGTTATCATAAAAAAGCACTCCGCTCATTTTTAACTAAGTTAGAAAAAAATCCTCCAAAAAAATTACATCAATTGATGGACAAAGTGGATAAAGAAGTATGGGCAGAAATTGATTGCTTAAGCTGTGGTAATTGTTGTAAAAAGATGACACCTACTTTTACTGTACAGGATATTAAACGCATCTCTTCACATTTTGAATTAACTCCTGATGAGTTCAAAGAAAAATGGCTTAGGTACGATAAAAAAGATAAAGACTGGCAAAACCAACAACAGCCCTGCCAGTTTTTGAACCTGTCAGATAATATGTGTTCCATCTATGCAATCCGCCCTGCTGATTGCTCGGGGTTTCCTCACCTTACAAAAAAGAAGGCCGTGGATTATATTCATGTACACAAGCAAAACATTCAGTACTGTCCGGCTACTTATAAAATGGTGGAGAAGATGAAAGCGTTGATGACTATGTAGTTTATTAATTTTACCCTTAGCTACTATATTAAAGAAGTAAACATTTCATCAAATGATTTCTAATTCCCCCTCACAAATAAACATCTTCAATAAAAAAATACTCTACAGGTTCATGCTTCATCATTAAAATGGAGAGAATATTAAATTGAATGCGTTGCCATTCAGGATGGAGGTATAGGTATTCTTCCGCAGCGTTTATTAGGTTCTGAATTTTCTTTTTTCCCACACGGTCTTCGGGCATTCCAAAGTTTCTTGATCGCCTTGTTTTTATTTCTATAAAATGCAGTACGCCGTCTTTTTCGCAAATAGCATCCACCTCCCAACGGGAGTGTCTCCAATTCTTTTCCTTAACGGAATATCCTTTTTGTGTAAGCCAGTCAATGCCCATCGCTTCTCCGGTTTTGCCTGTAGAAATGTGTTTTTTGCCATTTTATAATTTATACATCTTCTTCCTGTTAACGTTGTTTTTTATAGCCTATAATATAAATTCAATAGAATTTTAAATATTGCTTGCCAAAGATATATTGCCTATTTTTGCCACGTTAAATTATAAAAATGAAGATAGATAAA
>JANMVB010000321.1:0-15877 GCA_031392305.1 Ferruginibacter sp. | reverse complement strand
TTGTAATTAGAATACATAATAGGTTTACATTTCACCAGTAGTTTCTATTTTTGCACAAAAATATTAAGTGACCACATTAGCCTGTTCATCCATCCGCAAATATTTCATCGCAATAGTTTTGCTTACTGCAGCCAGTTGCTTTCTTGCAGCCTGCACGCAAACGGAAGTGTTTGAAAAAAATTCAGCTATTTCAAAACACCAGTGGCAATACGAGCATCAACCTGCATTTGAATTTTCCATCAACGATACAACTATATTGTATAATTTATACATTGTACTGCGCCATACAGATGCATACCGGTACAATAATATCTGGCTCAATGTAGGCACACAATCCCCCGGTGATTCTATACGTTACCAGCGCTTCGATTTGCAGTTAGGTACAGATGCACAAGGCTGGGAAGGCACTGGTATGGGGGATATTTGGGAACTGCGGAAACCCATCACAAAAGGCCCCTTTAAATTTAATAAAGCAGGCAATTACAAATTTATCATTGCACAGGTAATGCGTGAAAACCCACTGCCGGGAATTATGAGTGTGGGTGTAAGGGTGGAGAAAGTGAAATGATGAGGAATGAGGAATGATGAGGGATGAGTAATGAGTGATGAATGAATAGTGAGCAGCAACTAAACTAAACAGGGTGAACAATAATAGCAATTGAAAACGCCTCCTATTCATTCATCACCTACTTTTATTGATGCCATTTTCTTTACATAAAACAAAACGCTTACGGCTCATCTTCCTGGTGTATTGGATATTGCTAATATACATTATTGCTGCATTGGTTTGGTGGTTTATTGCGCTCAATCAACAGAACCAGCAAATGGCTGAATTGCAAATTTCGGAGTTGATGAAAGATGACCCCCAGTATGCTATTAAGATGGATAAAATCATTGATTATAAAAGCAGGAATACCGCTCAATATCTTGGGGAAGGGGGTATATTTTTATTGCTGATACTTGCCGGGGCATTTTTTATTTACAGGGCGGTACGCCGCCAGTTTAAATCGGCACAGCAACAGCAAAATTTTATGATGGCCATTACCCACGAACTAAAAACACCCATCGCCATTACCAAGCTAAACCTGGAGACTTTACAAAAAAGAAAACTGGAAGAAACCCAGCAACAGCGGTTGATACAAAATACCATCCAGGAAGCAAACAGGCTGAATGCGCTATGCAACAACATGTTGCTGGCATCGCAGATGGAAGCAGGCGGCAACCCCATCACAAAAGAAGAAATTAATTTTACAGCGTTGGTACAGGATTGTGTAAATGATTTTGAAACCCGGTTTCCACAAAGAGTATTTCAGGCGGATTTAAATGAAGAAATATCAATCAACGGTGATGTGCTGCTGCTGCAAATGGCAGTGAATAATTTAATTGATAATGCTATTAAGTATTCACCGAAGGAATCGCTTGTCAAAATATTGCTGGAGCAATTAAATAAAGAAACCCGCCTAACCGTAAGTGACCAAGGAAAGGGAATTGACGACGCAGAAAAAAAGAAAATTTTCGATAAATTTTATCGTATTGGCAACAAAGCTACCAGGGAAGCAAAAGGCACAGGGCTCGGTTTATTTCTTACAAAAAAAATTGCACAGCAGCACAATGCCCGGTTAATGGTAACAGATAATAAACCAACCGGCAGTAATTTTATGATGGTGTTTTAGTAGAGACGAAATGCATTGCTTCTCTACTAACATATTGCAGGTAAAGCTCCACATTGGTATGCAGTACAAGGGAGTGACACAACGATGATGACCAGGGTCCGAATGTTTGAGCAACAGGAATAATGATAAACATTACGCTACAATCAGCGATCAATAAATCAGACATCAGACACAAAAATATGGCGCAAAAAAAAGTTTCAATATTATTGGTAGAAGATGAAGAAAATCTCCAGGAAGCTTTAAAGCTAAACCTGGAAATGGAGGGGTATGAAGTGACGGGTGCATACGATGGAGTGGATGCTTTAAAGGCTATACAGCAGGAACATTTTGACCTGATGATACTGGATGTAATGCTGCCTGAGATGGACGGGATAAGTGTGTGCGAAAATATACGGCTGCAAAATAATGATATACCTATTTTAATATTGAGTGCCCGCAACAGCAGTGCTGATCGGGTGCTTGGCCTAAAGAAGGGCGCTGATGATTATCTAACAAAACCTTTTAACCTGGAGGAATTATTATTGCGTGTTGATAAACTGGTGGATAAAAGTCACCGCTTATCTTCCCGGAAACCGCTGGAGCAAACTTACCGCTTCGGAAAAAACCAGGTTGATTTTAGCGCCCTGCAATGCATTACAAAGGATGGTGAAAAAATTACGCTTACCAAAAAAGAAATCATGCTGCTAAAGCTGCTGATTGAAAACAAAAACGAAGTAGTAACGAGGGAAAAAATATTGCAGGTAGTATGGGGGTACAATGTGTATCCTACTACCCGTACCATTGATAATTTTATTTTGAGCTTTCGTAAATATTTTGAAGCAGATAGCCGTAATCCCCAATACTTTCATTCTATAAGAGGTATCGGCTATAAATTTAGTGAACAATAGCATTCATGGTATGCACTACCGCATCCGCTGTATTGTAGGTTTCCTGCATTTTATCCTGGTCACTAAATGGCGTGTACAACTGCCACTCTATATCATCTAACAAATGCTGTATCTGCAAACAGGTACTTACTGGTATAGACTTTTTATCGGCTGCTTCTGCTATCTTTTTTTTGTTGATTGTTTCTACCGGAAGCTCAAGTTTATCTGCCAAAAACTTTCTAAATTCTTTATTGATGGTTTCGTAAAACCCTTTGTGATCCTGCTGTATCAGTTTTTCTTCGGTGAGTGATAAGGGTTTAAAATTAATGGCAGCAACTGCTTGTACTGCCGTAGTTGATGCAGGTGCTATTGTGGAACGGGCAGGGTTGGTATTTTTTTTATTTTCTTTTTTTAGCCAAACAAATAAGCCGGTAATCAGCAATATGCCGAGCGGCACAATAATGAGCCAGCGGTTGGTAAAAAGCATTTCGAAGAATTCTCCTTTACCATTTTTTGTGTTGTTGCTTTTTGCAAATACAGGAGGTTTGCCGCTTCCGGCTTCCACTTTAATATTAAAAGGTTGTGTGGTGATGGTTTTATATGCCTGTTGCTTTGCATCAAAATAGCAGAAACTAACTGCCGGTACAATATAACTTCCCGGCCTGGTTACCGTGAAGGGATATTCAAAAACCTTGGTACCACTTACAGGTACTGCATATTTATTAAGTTGCTCCCTCGCAGATGGGTCAAAACTTTCAATACCGGCAGGCCAGTTAATATCGGGTGCATTTATCATCGTCATATTACCCTCACCCGAAATAATCACCCGTAGTTTACCGGCATCATCTGTCGTAAAATTGGTTTTCTCCAATGATGATTCCAGGTTAAATTTTCCCACTGCCCCATTAAATATTCCGGGTTTTTCCTGCGCCGGCAGAGCCTTTACATTTATAAAAACCGGCTTGCTGCGCAGGGTTACTTTTTCATCGTACATTCCTTCAGCAGGTATGGCTGTTTGGGTAAAATTCCTGAACATATCATCCAGCGTATTTCTTTGCCGGCTTAGAAATTCTTCTTTTATAAAATGGATATTATTTTCTACCTCCGCACTTTCAAGTTCTATCTTACCTGTTTGCAAAGGGTACAACTGCGATTTGCGCAGGGTATATACATTGTACTCCCTGCCATTTAATTTTTCTATTGCATAATAAGTATTGCCGGGTGGCATAAGGTCGATTACTGAAAACCCATTAAAGGCGGGGTTTTTAATAATACTGCTTTCAGATTTTAACCGGGTGAATAATTTATACACTACAACTATAGGTTCACCCTCATACACGTTATTTTTATTGACATCAACTTTTATGAAAATATTTTTATTGATTTTATCATAAACATTTTCTCCTTTTTTTAAAATATAATCCTTGTAAGCAGATTGCACCACGGGCTCATAATAACCACCGGGTGGTACAATGTTGTTTGAATTGCCGGAGGAAGTACTGTTTGTAACCTCAAGTGTTACCCGGTTGCTGCGGAGCGTTTTTCCATCTGCTTTGGCTAAGGCAGGTTCAATTATAAACCGGCCTTTTGCTTTTGGTTGTAAAATATAAGTGATTCCAATATACTGCCGGGTAATACCGTTGTTGTTTTCCATTCCGCTTTCCTGGTTGGGGCCACCAACCACAATAAAATCTTTTAAAGAAGGTGGGGTTATATGATCTACACGCCGGGCATTGTTGATCATCAGCCGGAGTTCGGCTGTTTCATTTTTGCCAATAATACCCGGAGAAATGGTAGCAGTAAAAGATGCCTGAGCAATGGTTACAGCCTGGCACACCCCTATTAATAATAAAGAAAAAACAAAAGATATTTTGTATGAACGCAACAACATAATCGGGGTGTAAAAATAAACCATACAATGCGCTGATAAAATAAATGAGTGTTAATAATTAGGGTTTTCGGTTTACCGTTTTCTGTTTAGAGTTTTCTGTTTTCAGTTTCTGCGAAAATCGTTAAAGGGTTATCACACGATATTTCAATCATCAAAAAACTATTAAAAACAACAAGCTCTACGAACCCCCCTTCGGGGGGCAGGCGGGCTGGGCAGGAGTGGCCGCTACGGCAAATCCCCCAGCACCGGCCTCATCACAATATCCTCCACAACAGCCTGCGGAGATAGTTTAGCAGCAGCAACAATCATAGCAGCAATATCGCTGGCTTCCATAATTCGTTTTGAAGAGTTGTCAAAATTACCCCATGAGTCACTCATCACTGCGCCGGGAGAAACCGCCGTAACTTTTATACCGTGCGGTTTTAATTCTTCCCGCAGGTTTTTACTAAACCCCAGCAGTGCGTATTTGCTGATGCCATAACTTCCGCCATTTGGATACGCATTTAATGAAGCAATGGAACAAATGTTAAAAATATGCCCACGCCTGGCTTCAATCATATTAGGCACAAGAAATCTTGTAAGATGATAGGCACTGTATAAATTGGTTGCTATAAGATTTTCCAGCAACCCGTCTGCTTCGTTATAAATACTTCCGGGTGTAAAAACACCGGCATTATTTACAAGAATTTCCACACTGCCAGAAGCTATTTCCTTTTGTATCCAATCACCAAAGGCCAGCACTTCTTCTTTCACAGATACATCCACCGGCCTTGCTTTAATCACTGCTGCCGGGTACCTTGTTTGTAATGCTGCCACGGTATTGTAAAGCGTTACTTCATTACGGGCACATAAATAAAGTGTGGCACCTTCCTGTGCAAATGCAGCCGCAATGGCTTGGCCAATACCTTTGGAAGCACCAGTGATTACAACGTTTTTATGTTGAAGATTGCTGTGTGGTATATTTAGATCATCCATAATTAAACCGCTTGATGTAATTTGCAAGATTAATACATTTAAAGTTAATAAAGTGCCGCCTGTATGCGGTTTCGCAATATGAAATACAAGCACCTTTTCTTTGATCTTGACCACACCTTGTGGGATTTTGATGCCAATGCCAAAGTAGCCCTTGCAGAATTGTATGCGTTTTTTGATCTGGAGAATAAAGGCGTTCAACCTTTTCAAAATTTTTACCTGCATTACCTACATCACAACGAAATTTTATGGGACAGGTACCACAAAGGTTTTATCACAAGCGACGAATTAAAGTGGAAAAGAATGTGGCGCACCTTATTGGAGTTTAAAATTGGCGAGGAGCAACTGGCCCGTGATATGGGTGTAAAATTCCTGGAGATACTACCCGTACAAAAATTATTATTTCCGCATACCATCGAAATATTAAATTACCTGCAGGCGAAAGGGTACCACCTTCATCTTATTACAAACGGGTTCGAAAAAGTACAGTGGAGTAAACTAAATCACAGTGGCCTCGGCAAATATTTTAAAAATGTAATCACCTCCGAAGCCAGCAACAGCCTGAAACCTAAGAAGGAAATTTTTGAATACGCAGTTAACAAAGCCGGGGCTACATTTGCCGAAAGCATCATGCTCGGTGACAACCTCGATGCCGATATTTTCGGGGCCATTAATGCCGGCATGGATTCAGTTTTTGTAAATCATATCAATGCAATTACCCATCTGCAGCCAACCTTCACTATCAGTCATTTGAAAGAGCTCGAAGATATTTTTTAAAGGTGTAATGCATCATTTTATTTTGTCGGTGTACGCTCCCAAATAAATATTTTTATTTTTTTGTCCGGGCTAAGAAGCAATTGTGCAGCATCGTTGCATCGCCCTCTTGTACTAAATACCAATGTGGAACTTTACCTGCAATATTTTTTACCACCATAATATCCCACTCTTTTAAAGTTTAGTGATCATATTCTGTAGAACTCCCCTTCGGGGGGCAGGGGGGCTTGGGGGCTTTAGCCGCCGCATCTCTCACCAGTTCAAAAGCCCTTGTCATACTTTCTTCAATACTCATTTGTTCGTTACTTATTGAGGTAATATAACTTAACCCACATTGTTTAATGACGTCTAAGTCTGCATCCACTTTACCACAAATGGCAATTGCCGGAATGTTAAGTGCCTTTGCAGCAGACGCAACTGCATACACTACTTTTCCATTCAGCGTTTGTTTGTCAAAGGTACCTTCGCCGGTAAAAACACAATCCGCTTTTAAAAGCTGGTGGTGGAAATCACTGTATTCAAATACGATATCCATTCCCTTTTGTAGGGTAATAGCTGGCAGCAGCATGAGGCTTGCACAGGTACCGCCTGCAGCACCCATGCCGGGTATTTCCCTAATTAATATTCCTATAGTTTTTTCAAGTAGCATTGCGTATTGAAGCATGCCTTTTTCCAACAAAATAATAGCGGCTTCACTTGCCCCTTTTTGTGCTGCATACACATAAGCTGCACCATTTGCACCCAGCAAAGAGTTGGCCACATCGCAGGCAATGATGAAGGTTGTATCAATAACTTTATCCGGCGCTTTAATGGTTTTAATATGCTGTAATGATGCGCCACAGGGTGCCAGTTCCATTCCCTTTTCATCCATAAACCTGTAGCCAAGCGCTGAAAGAATACCGGTTCCACCATCGTTGGTGGCACTGCCACCTATGCCTACTATTATTTTTTTTGCCCCATTTTCAATGGCAGCCTTCATCAATAAACCGGTGCCATAAGTGGAAGTTTTTAATGGATTTCGTTCCCCGTTCTCAAGTTGCGAAATACCTGATGCGGTTGCCAGCTCAATGATAGCAGTTTGTGATTGAGCACTCCACTCAAAAGATCCTTCAATCAATCTGTCGTTTGCATTGGTTGTAGATACCTTGATCGTTGTGGTGTGCAGGTAATGCCCCATTACTTTTGCAAAACCATCGCCGCCATCTGCAAGTGGGAGTGATATAATATTTATAGCATCGTTCGCCTGGCGGATACCTTCGGCCATGGCCCTGCATAATTCAAACGAATCCAGGCTTCCTTTAAATTTATCGGGTGCTAATAAAATGGTCATCGCTGTTGGCTTTGTTATTAATTTATTTCTACTAATAAAGTTATACTGTGCATTGGGTAAAAAATATATTTATTTAGCTATTGGCTACAAATATAGAGGTGCGGTGAAAATGAGAAAACGGTCAAATAAACGACATCGGACTAAAGGGTAGTATTGTTTATCTATAACGTAATTAAAGATCCCCATTGGTATTTAGTACAAGAGTGCGACGCAACGATATTGCCCAATGCTTCCTGGTTAGGACAAAAAATCTTCTTTACATTTTTATACCTTGTGCATATAACTATTTAGCTTAAGTTTAATTTTTAACTACTCCGGGTTTTGATTTTAGCAATTATTAAAAAATAAACCAAAATCGTATTAACTTAGAAAAATTTTCGCATGAAAAAATCCTTACTGAGTGCCTTTTTTTTACTCGCCGCTTTGGTTAGCGGGGGTCAGCCGGTAGAACGACCAAAATTAGTGGTAGGCATAGTGGTAGATCAGATGCGCTGGGATTTTTTATACCGGTTTAATGAGCGGTTTGCTGCCAACGGTGGGTTTAAACGCATGATGAATAATGGGTTTAATTGTGAGAACACAAAAATAAGCTATGTGCCATCTTACACTGCCTGTGGCCATGCAGGAATTTATACCGGCTCGGTACCTGCTATACATGGTATTACCGGTAACGACTGGTACGATATTGAAAAGCAGGATTATGTTTATTGCACCGCAGATGCAGGTGCCGATGTGGTGGGAAGCTCTAACAGCAACGCCGGTAAAATGAGCCCGAAAAATATGTTGTCAACTACTATTTGTGATGAATTAAAACTGGCAACAAATTTAAAAAGTAAAGTAATTGGGATTGCATTAAAAGACAGAGGAGGAATATTATCTGCCGGGCATAGTGCCAATGCAGCCTGGTGGTACGACAGCAAAAGCGGACAGTGGATTACCTCCAGTTATTACATGAAACAAATACCCCCGTGGGTTACTGATTTTAATGGCCTGAAACTGGTGGACAAATATTATATGCAGGGCTGGAAAACCCTGTACCCGGTTGACACTTACACCCAAAGTACCCGTGATAATAATAATTTTGAAGTAAAGCCTTTTGGCAATGCATTCCCTTACGATTTATCATCCCTTGCCGGTAAAAATTTTAACGCCATACTTGCCACACCTTTTGGCAATTCACTCACCACCCAGTTTGCAAAAGCAAGTATTGAAAATGAAAACTTAGGTGCTGATTCTATTGCAGATTTTTTAGCCATCAGTTATTCTTCCACTGATTATATCGGGCATTCTTATGGACCAAACTCAATTGAAGTGGAAGACACTTATTTGCGCCTTGATGCCGAACTGGGAGAGCTGCTGGATTACCTTGATACTAAAATAGGGAAAGATCAATACCTGGTATTTTTATCAGCCGATCATGGGGCAGCGCACGTGCCTGCATTTTTAAAAGAAAATAAAATTCCGGCTGGTAACGTGCTCGTTTCTACCATGCTGGATGCTATGAATAAAGGGCTTGAAGATAAATTTGGCGAGCCGGGCATGGTGATAAATATCATTAACCAGCAGGTAGTATTAAATACCAGTTTAATAGACAATGATTCAAAACAGAACATAGCTAAAATAAAAACCTGGGTAATTCAATACCTGCTAAAACAGGAAGCGGTGCAAAATGCATTTGCCCTGGATGACTTAAAAAATACCACCTTAAATACTACTCAAAAAAGTATGATTGCAAATGGGTACTACCCTAAACGATGCGGCCACATTGCAATTATTTTAAAACCACAATGGATAGAAGGTTTTGAAAACGGCGGTACCACACATGGTTTGTGGAACCCTTACGATACCCATATCCCACTGCTTTGGTATGGCTGGAAAATTAAAAAGGGGCTCACTCACCGGGAAGTGTACATGACAGATATTGCGCCTACCCTGGCAGCCATGCTCAAAATTCAGGTACCCAACGGATCAATTGGTACAGTAATAACTGAGTTGCTGAAGTAATGGTTCAAAACTACTTTCAGTTTTCATAAAACATTTTGTAATTTTCTTAATCTCCTGTTAGTAAATTATACTTTAAATAAAATAAGATGAAAATTTTCAAGTGGGGCATCCCGGTTTTTTTACTGCTTCTTTCGGTTTTTACATATGCACAATCAAAAGAAATAAACCGGAAAACATTTTTTGCTGATGAAGGAAAACTTGAATTAAAATTGACATGCGATATTAAAAACCTTTTGGCCGAAAAGAAAAGCCTGAGTGATGTGGATGCAACCATCTCCTGCAAATTCCCCGATAGCAGCATTATTGTTGAAAATATTAAACTTAAGCAAAGGGGCCATTTCAGAAAAGATAATTGTTACTTATCATCATTAATGCTGCAGTTTAATAAAAACCCTGCCAATAAACTGGCACCTTTAAAAAACCTAAAGCTGGTTGGTGGTTGCGGAAAAAGCAGTGATGATGAACAATACCTTTTTAAAGAATACCTTACTTATAAAATTTTTAACCTCTTAACAGATTATAGTTTCAGGGCCCGCTTACTGCAGGTAACTTACGAAGATTCAAAAGGAAAAATTAAAACCTATACACAGCATGCATTTTTACTGGAGGATATTGATGATGTTGCAAAAAGAAACAATCACCGCCAAAAAAAACTGGTGCGGTTCAGTCCGAAGGGTACCCATAGTTATCAAACAACATTGGTTTCAGTATTTGAATATATGATTGGTAATACTGACTGGTCAATTCCCTATTATCATAATATTAAACTGGTAGTACCTAAAGCAGATACTTTTGCAGTGCCACTGCCCATACCGTATGATTTTGATATTACCGGGTTGGTGAACCCCTATTATGCAACCACTCCACCCGACCTGGGAATTGAAAATGTAACGCAGCGGGTGTACCGTGGATTTGCTTCATCGATGGAGGAAACCCAGGCCGTAGTAGATTTGTTTATAAAAAAGGAAGCAGATATTTTGGCAGTAATCAATGCTTTTGATTTGCTCAATCAAAAGCATAAAAAACAGATGGTTAATTTTATTGCAGAATTTTATAAAAGCATAAAAAACAAATCAGAAGTTAAAAGTATTTTTATAACAAACGCCAGAACTCAATAATTGAAAGGTGTATTTCAATTAATTAACTTGCACTTATATGAAACTTTCCACAGAGTTACTGCATGAAACTGCCCATTTTGTTAAAGAATATTATGAGGCATCATTTTCACCCGCTTATAGCTTTCACAATTATAACCGCACTTTAAACATTGTAAAAAATTGTGGCAGGTTGGGCGAACAAATGAAGGTAGATGAAGATGATTTAAAGTACCTGCTTACAGCAGCCTGGCTACTTGAAACCGGCTATTGTAAAGACTATAAAAATTACCAGGCCGCATCCCTCCAGGTAGCAAATGAATATTTAATCTCAAAAAATATTGATGAAGATACCCGGAACATCATTGGCGAAATTATTCTTGCAACCCGTACACCGCAGCAACCCATCACTTTGATGGCGCAGGTAATTTGTGATGCATCCATGTATCATCTGGCAGAAAAAAGCTTTTTGCATAATATGGAAAACCTGCGGCAGGAACGTAGTGCCATTGCAGGTATCGGTTATACAGATGCCGAATGGCAGGCAGAAATCACCACCACCATCACTGACCATTTTTATTTTACTGCTGCTGCAAGGGAGTTATTTTCTAAGAAGAAAAAAAAGCAAAAATCATTGCTGCACCCACCTGTTGAAACACAAAAAACTGAGCAGGAAGAGCTGCCTTACCTCCCCGATGCAAATACCAACAGTGGTCAATCCCTGGAGCCCTACCTTGAAAATATTAAACTGGAAAGGGGCGTAGAAACTTTTTTCAGGACCACTGCACGCCGCCACATGGAGTTATCGGCCATGGCACACGACAAAGCAAGCCTTTTAATCAGCATCAATGCCATTGTGGTATCCATTGTACTGTCGGTATTAATAACCAAGTTAGATGAAAACAAATACCTGTTGCTGCCCACTTTATTGCTGGTAATTACCTGTGTATCCACCATTGTGCTTTCAGTAATTTCTACCCGGCCCAGGTATATTAAAAAAGACAAGCACGACAAAAATTCGCAGGAGCCCGAATCGAATATTTTATTTTTTGGCGACTTCGCAAAGCTCTCTTTATCCGATTATAAAAGGAAAATGAAGGAAACCTATAAAAACAAAAATGAGTTGTACGATAGCTTATCAAGAGATATATATTACCAGGGCATTATCCTTGTTTGGAAATACAAGTTTATCAATATTGCATACACGGTATTCATGTATGGCTTTATCATTACCATACTTTCTTTCATCATCGCTTTCGCCATTCATCCAACATAAGCAGGCATTTAAATATTTATTGTACAAGCAGTGAAGCAATGAGCATCATCGTTGTGTCACTCCCTTGTACCGCATACCTATGTGGAGCTTACCTGCGTTATAATTATATCAGCATTATTAGATACTTATGCTACAATAAAAATTGCAGGAAAAGCTATATTGAAAAACAAATGATCAGGGGATACCGGATAGCAACGGAAAGCCCGGTGAGGGTATTGTGCGTTGGCCTGTGCCGGACTTGCAGTGGATAGCCGGTACTGAAGATGCTGCTTGCTGCAACGGAACATAGCCACCAAAGAATTTTGAGAAAACGGCTTGTTTAAAATAAAAAACCTTCCGATGTGGGAAGGTTTTAAAATAAGTTGAAAGAAAACTACAACTTGGCTGTTTTAGTTTTGTCTTTGTCTTTGCAGCAGGAATGGTCTTTAGAGCAGGATTTGCCTTTTGCGCCTTTTTTCTTTTTTCCGGTATCGGCTAAAGTAACTCCGGTTATCATTAAGCCTGCAACTGCTAATAAAAATACTTTTTTCATATCGGTAATATATTTTAGTGTGATTATTTACTGTGAATATAGAACCAAAATTACAGTTGGCAAAGCCTGGGTTGTTAAAATTTTACAAGCGGTAAAAAAATGCCTTATACTGTTGCCACCACAGTAACACCTCCCTGCACCATTTGGTTAAGCTCCACATTAATGTGTGTGCCGATCGGTAACAACAAATCTACGCGGCTGCCAAATTTTATAAAACCCATTTCTGCGGTTTGGTTTACCTGCTGCCCAACCTGCAGGTAATTGATGATGCGTTTAGCAAGTGCCCCGGCAATTTGCTTTACCAGCACTTCTACATTTCCTTTTTTTATAACAACCGTGTGCCGCTCATTCTCGGTAGAAGATTTGGGGTGCCAGGCTACTAAATATTTTCCTTTATGATATTGATTATACACCACTTCACCATCAAGGGGGTTCCTGTTTACATGTACATTTAACGGGCTCATAAAGATGGATACCTGCAGGCGTTTGTCTTTAAAATATTCGGGGTCAATTACTTCTTCAATTACCACCACTTTACCATCGGCAGGTGCAATAATTGAATTGCCATTAATTGTTAAAGTGCGGCTGGGTATGCGGAAAAAAGAAATAAGAAAAATCAATAAACCAAGGGTGGCGAAAAAAAAGATCCAGCCCAGTGCCGGTAGTGCGGCACTAAAAAAATAAAAAAAAACGAGGTTAACGGTACCAAAGATGAGGGCGCCAATTGCAATACTTTTATATCCTTCTCTATGTATCGTCATGCTGAATAATTGAAAAGCAAAGATAAGCTACCACAAGGTGCAAGCTACGGGGCTACAGAAATAATTTAAGATAGAGCCATACCACCGGCGTGGCAATTAATAATGAATCAAAGCGATCTAAAAAACCTCCGTGGCCGGGCATAATTTTACCGCTGTCTTTTACATCGGCCATGCGTTTTATTTTACTTTCCAGCAAATCGCCGGCAGTGCCAAATACTGCACAAATTGCTGCGATGGCTACCCAATGTATTACTGCAATGTTTTTGGCCACCGGCAAATAATACCCCAGCAATGCAATGGTTACAATGCAAAGAATTGCTCCGCCTGCGGTACCTTCCCACGTTTTTTTTGGAGATATTTTTGAGAAGGGGGTTTTGCCGATTACTGAACCAACGAGATAAGCCATGGTATCATTTATCCAGATAGAAAAAATAATGGCACAGGGGAGGAGGTATGGATTGACCTGCACTAAATTATCACCCACCAATAAAGGGGATAACCGGATTGAAAGCATTGCCAGCCCAGGCAGCGTTATATAAAGCAGGCCAAGCCAGGCATACACAAACCATTTATCGCCTTTTATCTTTTTTAAGAGTTTTATAAACTCGTACCAGCAACCAAAATGAATGAGGGTGAACAATGCTATAAAGCTCCATTGGTTCCATAATAAGCCGGTCAGCATTACCCCCACAAAAATTAAAGCAGTTAAGGCACGGGTCCTTAAGGTCTGTACATTTATTGCCATTTACTTATGTTGTGATTGTCATCGCCCTCTATATTATTTTCAAATGGGTTGTTGGTATTTTGTACACCGGGCATCATTGCTTCTTCCCCGGGGCGGTCAATGTATTTACCGCTTGATTTTTCAAATAATACAAACAATGCATAGAGTGCTGCAATTGCGGCAATGGCCCACCATAAAGGAAGTTTGTCATCAATTTTTGACGGGTCAATTTTTTCACCGGGTTTGGTAGAAATATATAACATGGTAACTGCAAATGCATTATTAAAAAAGTGCCCGATGATACTTAACCAAAGGTTGCCGGTGCGGTAATAGATCCACCCAAGTATAAAGCCCAAAGCAAAGCGGCTTAAAAAACCAAGATAGGATAAATGAATAGCGCTGAAAATAATGGAAGTGAAAATGATAGCAAGGATGGGCATTTTAAACCAGCGGGAAAATAAATTTTGAAAGCCGCCACGGAAAAATGTTTCTTCAAAAACTGCGGGTAAAAAAGCGATTACAATTACTGATATAATATAATCAGTAAAATTGTTCATACGGGCAATTACGGCTACCTGCTTATTGTAGGCTTCTTCTGCTTCTTTAAATTTTACCAGCATAGCTTTTGACCAGGGCAACATTTCAGTAACTTCCTGCAACGCACTCACAAGCGGCAATGCTGCCAGCATGATACATATTACAATCACAATTTGCGGCAGGTTCATTTTTTGCCTGAAGCCCAGGTGCACAGATGGCTTTGTATGACATAACCATGCATAAAAAAATGCCGGTAAAAAAAATAAAAACAGGGTTGTGATAAATTGCATCAGTCGCAGGGCACCGGCATTTTCCGGCTTTAAAATATTATCCATCATTTGGGAGTTGTCTCCACCAACAAGTTTTCCAAAATCAATTTTATTCATCAGGGGTATTAAACTTGCCGCCCCTCCAATTATTAATCCTACGCCACAAAATGCAGTGAGAACGCCCAACTGGGCCCAGTAATTAAAACGCTTTGTTGCTAAGTGAGCCATAGTGTTTGCTTATAAGTGCGTAAATTTACAGCCAAAAATGTTTATAGCGTTTACGGTTTTGTGTTTTGGATTTTCTGTTTTTTAAATACTAACGGTATTTGAGTTGATGAAAAGCTATAAAATGTAGGATTTGGATGATGTGTTTATTGTTTTTACCACATTGCCAGACTAACCAATCCCAACAACAGATAACCATAAACCGTAAACCCTAAATCATTCTTATGCCTTATATCGGTAACATACAACTTCCTGATTTCCCTCTTTTACTTGCACCCATGGAGGATGTAAGCGATCCGCCTTTTCGTGCCGTGTGTAAAGACAAAGGCGCAGACCTGATGTACACAGAATTTATCAGCAGCGAAGGGCTGATAAGGGATGCCATCAAGAGCAGGAAAAAGCTGGATATTTTTGATTACGAAAAGCCTGTAGGCATACAAATTTTTGGCGGTGATGAAGAAAGTTTATCACTGGCAGCTAAAATTGTTGACGTAACCAACCCCGACCTTTTGGATATTAATTTTGGCTGCCCTGTAAAAAAAGTTGCCATGAAAGGAGCCGGTGCAGGCGTATTAAAAGATATTGATTTGATGGTGAGGTTGACTACTGCGGTAGTTAAATCAACTTCGTTGCCTGTTACGGTAAAAACCCGGCTGGGCTGGGACGACAATACCCGTAATATTGAAGAAGTTGCCGAACGCCTGCAGGATGTGGGTATAAAAGCCCTGGCCATACATGGGCGCACAAGAACGCAAATGTACAAGGGTGAAGCTGATTGGACCCTGATTGGTAAAGTGAAAAATAACCCCCGGATTAAAATGCCCATATTTGGCAATGGTGATATTGATAGTCCGCAAAAAGCATTGGAATATAAAAACCGCTATGGTATTGATGGCATCATGATTGGCAGGGCTGCCATTGGCTATCCGTGGATATTTGATGAGATAAA
>JANMVB010000301.1:0-18437 GCA_031392305.1 Ferruginibacter sp. | reverse complement strand
GGATGATAAGTTTTCTCCGCATGCTTCATCACATCTTCTTTGTAAAACAGTACATCTTTAAATTTTCCTTTGGTGTACATTTCGAGCTGGTCATCAAAATGTTTAGAGGACGGATCTCCGCTTTCACCACCGGCCAGTAATGACTTTGCTTTTATCTTTTTTCCAAATTCAACAGCACATACAAAGCTGTTGCCGCTAACACCATATCTTTTTTTAGTGCCTGGATAATAACTGCTGTTGTATGATGGAAGCATGCCCCATAACGCTGATGCGTAGCCTACGGAAATACTGGGCTTGCTATCGTCGTATTGCTGGTTAATATCGCCGCTAATTCGTTGGTAACGGTTGATATCGCCCCAAGGTATTTGCCAGCTTCCGTATGTGGCATTCAGATTATTTATTACCTGCTGCAGTGGGATCAGTAATTCTTTTATTGCGGCATTTGCAGCAAATTTTTTGGTGATGGCTACCTGGTCGTCTTCGCCTTCATCAATATACACTTTACGAATATCCTGAACTAGCAATTGCGCCCATTCAATGGCGAGCGTGGTAGCTACCGAATTTTCTGCGGCATAAAAATTCCAGTTTTTTAGTATGGTAATTGCTTCAGCTAATTGTATAAAAGGAGTATCCTTTAGCTGCATATTTTTTTCGTATGATTTTACCAGTGCAGGCACCAATATTTCAAAGGCCGCCAGGTACGTATCATACCCGGTAGCAATGGTTTTTTCGAGGGTAAATTTGTTTTCCCGGGCCAGTAAACGGGCTGCATTAATGGCCCTGAAATTTTCTCCATCCGGCGCCATGTATGCCGGATAGTTTTCTTTCTTCGGGCTGCTGTTGCCGGAGACAGTGAATGGCGTTGAATTGCAATTTTGTATCCAACCACTGGCAGGATTATAAACGTGTACTATTTCATTAATGGTATGTAACCCCTGCCATTCTGTGGTGCTGGTAGTTCCATCCTGTGGCTTGCTCCAGTTAAAAGTTTTTTTTCTTTTGGGTACAAAATTTCCATGCCAGTAAGCGATGTTTCCTTTGTCATCAGCAAATACAGTATTGTTAGAGGTGTTGCCCCGCAATTCCATATTCTTTTTATAATCCTGCAGGCCGGTGGTTTTTGTGCGCTGCCAGCTTTGTATTAAACTGCTCAACGAACGGTTGAAACTTTTTACACTGATATATTGCCCGTTTCGCTTTGCCATTACGGCGCCATGATGCGTAAAATAACCGGTGAAGTTTTTTGTTTGAATATTATTTTCATTTTTATAACGGATGCTTATTTTTTGTTTGGTTACAGGGCGCAATGTTTTTTCATACTGATAAAAAAGGCTGCTACTTTTTTTAATAATTTTCTCTGTATATAAGTCTGCCACATCCACATTGCTGGATGTGTGCATCCAGCCGCAATGCTCATTAAATCCCTGGTAAATAAAAAACTGCCCCCAGGTAACTGCCCCGTAGGCATTCAATCCCTCTTTGCTTACTACATGTACTTCTGGCCGAAAATAAAATGTTACATGTGGGTTAATGTAAAGAATGGAATTGCCACCTAATGTTTTTGCTGGGGCAATGGCAAAGCCATTAGAACCTGTAGTTATTTCCTGGAATTTTTTTTCAGTTACAATAGGGGATGTTGTACCGGTGTAAAATTTTTTTACATCAGCTTCTGTAACATCCCCGGTGCTGATTGCGCCGATGCTGCCATCTGTCCACAGGAGCGGATACCAGGGTTTGAAACGGGTTAACAAAGCTGGCCGTACGGATGGATTTTTATAGAGATAATAATTGATCCCATCTGCAAATGCGATTAATAACTTTTGTAACCAGGGTGGGCTTTTTTTATAATCTGCTACGGCTGCGGCTGAATCAATAATCAGCTTCAGGTAAAGGTCATTGTACAATGCTGACTCGCCTTTTACCTCTGCCATGCGACCAAGCTTTTCAATATAATTCATTTCCACCCGTTTAAAATCATCTTCGCATTGTGCATACAATAAACCAAATACGGCGTCTGCATCTGTTTTGCCGTAAATGTGTGGAATACCCCAGTTGTCGCGGATGATGGTGACTTTTGCTGCCTGTTGTTGCCACCTTTTAATTTCTGCTTTATTGGTTGACTGTGCCAATAACTGAAATGGAAATAAAAGAATGAAAACTATTTTTAAGTTGTACATACAATTTGTTTAAAATGGTTGCTCTTAAATTCAATTGTAAAAAAATGCCAGCCAATCAATGTACAAATGAATCGGGCATACCAAATGGCCTTGAAAAAAAACGATCAATTGTTTCATTGAATACCTCTGTATTTTGCCTTAATGCAAAATGAGTTGAGCCGGGCAGTACACATAAATTTGATTTTGGGATAGCACGAAAAATTTCAATGATATGGTTGAGTTGAATCACATCCCTGTCGCCACTCATTATTAATACAGGGGCTTTAATATTTTGTAATTGTGTGGTAGAAATATGTGGATGGTCATGCATTAGCTTCATCAATTTAAACTTGCCTGCCAATGCTTTAAATCCTGCCTTTACGGAGTCTTGGTAGGCAGTAAAATCTTTTATGGATGCTGCTTCTACCTGTGGATAGAGCACAACAGAATCGGGCCGGGTATTTGGGGCCATTGCTGCCAGCATTTTAACCTTCGCCGGATATTGTGCAGCCAGCATTAACCCGACAATGGCACCATCACTTTGACCGATCACATACGCGGAATCAATTTTTAGCTGATTCATTAACGCATTTACATCTGTAGCCATCATATCGTAACTAAGGCTGTCGCTCTCATCTTTTGAGTTACCCTGGCCACGGCTATCAACAGCAATTACTTTATACTGTTTTGAAAAGTAAGGTATTTGATCACGCATTGAATATATGGAACCACCATTGCCATGCAGCAATAACAAGGGCTTGCCTTCACCATAAATTTCATAATATATTTTTATGCCATTCACCATTTCATACTTGCCGGCTGTTGAATTTTTGCCATATACTACTGGTTTTTCTTTTTCACGGCAGGAGGAAGCTGTTGTCAACAGCAAAAAAAGTAGAAAGTAAGTAACACCGGAAATCATTGAATTAATCAGGACAGTCCTTTGTTGGTAATGCTTAAATAAAATCATAACACTTTTTACTGGTTGCATAGAAGTTTCTAAGGTTATTCAGGTAAAATTTTTACAGCCTTGTTTTTGGGGGAAGGGATAATTACTTCTTATGTTGTGCATACAGGTAAATACATCAAATTGTTACACCTCAATCTGAACCGCTCTTGTCTCCCACGAACCAATGTTCTTTGTCTTTAAACAACACATTGAAGGTAGTGAGTGATCCATATACCCGGGTAATATATTGCTGCAGGTTAACCTTATCAGCATCAGATAATAATTTATGGCTGTTTATGTTTTGTTCAAGTACCCTTAGCCTGTCACGCAACATTACAATTTTATGAAAAAAAATATCAACAGGAATTTCTTTTGGCTTTTGAGTTTTATCATAAGGCTGTAGCAGCATGGTGCCGCCTTTCCACCTGTCGCCCAGTGGAACTATTTCAGTGACATCGCCCCATAAACGCAGAATTTTTAATAAAGATTTTTCTGTTTCGGAAACAGTTTCAATTTCTATACTTACATTTTCCGGAATGATCTCATCGAGGTTAGCATCAGTTTTATCAACTTCTTTTATACCGTGATGAATAAAGGAAATAAGGTAGGTGGCATATCGTACACCTACTATTACACCGGGCCCATATTGTGTGTGTTGTAAACGGGTACCAATGCCCAGGGTGGTTTGCTCCATATATCAATTTTTGTGGGTTGTGCCCCTGTTCCCTTCACGAAAAATCGGGATGCTCCAAAAGGGGTAATATAAGTTATTATTTATAACGCAATTCAAGATCACAATTGGTATGCAGTACAAGAGGGCGACGCAACGATGTTCCTCATTGATGCACAGCCCGGACAAAAAAATTATTTGTGAATTGTAAAAAACTTTCAAACCAACTTTTACTATAAAACTTGTAAGTGCATTTGCAGACCGAATTTATAAAAAGATTTTATGGTTGCTCAGTTTTATTTTTTTTAATCAGCATTTCTTTTTTATACTGGTAAGATGCGTTTAGAATGTACTGATAAAATTCTATAGTGGTGGCAGTTTGGGTGAATTCAAAATCAGGTTTATAGAGTATCATAAAATTATCAAGGTCTGCACCTTCCAGCCTTGTAATCCGCTTTACGGCCGTTTTATTAAACCGGTACTTTATATAATTTTCCTTCTCCTGTTCCAGCAACCGCCCCTGCATTTTTTGCAATTGACGGTTTCTTTTAAAGCGAAAAATATTGATAAATTCATCCAGATCCATACCTACGGAGCCGGAACCCGGGTTGATAGAAGTGGCTACCCCGGGTTTTTGGTAATTAAATATTTTATTGTAATACTGGCGGTTCTCAATAGAATCCTGCCTGAAATTTTTTGAATACACTTTTACTTCCTTCATGGTTTTAAATTTTTCAGTAACCCGTACATGAATGGAAATATCAAAGTGGGAGATATCCGGCACCTGCTTTATTGCAAATTTTGCGGTGGGTTTATTGTTGTAAATAAAAGTAAGCGAATCATTATCTGTGGCAACTATTGCATAATGACCGGCCGAGTCTGTTATTACCTCGTTGCCGCTGCTGGCTTTAACCAGTACATCTTTTACAGGTATTGTTTTAGTGGAGTCATATACTGTACCGCTTACAGTAAATTGCGCCATACCTGTAGCCGCTGCAAATAAAAAGCAGGTTACTAAACAAAATATTTTTTTTGGCTGATACAGGTAGTTTGCTTTGTTGCGCACAATATTACGTTAACAAATGAAGGTTCTTTAAATATGCATTGCTTTTAACGGCTATTTTGCATTTAACAAATTTTCAATTATCTCCGGGTAGTGCCGGTGCTCCAATAAATGAATTTTGTTAGCCAGGCTTTCGGCCGTGTCATTCGCCTCTACGCTACAGGTAGCCTGCAAAATCACCTTGCCATTATCGTATAGCTCATCCACAAAATGAATAGTGATCCCACTTTCTTTTTCCCCCGCAGCTATCACAGCCTCGTGTACTTTATTGCCATACATACCTTTGCCACCATGCTTTGGTAATAATGCCGGGTGAATATTTACAATCTTACCAGGATAAGCCTTTACCAGGGCCGGAGGCAGTTTCCATAAAAATCCAGCCAGCACCACAAAGTCAATATGATGCGCCCTTAGCTCAGGTAGATAATGATCCCCGTTAAAGAATCTTTCTTTTTCAATCAGCAAAGTGTTTATATCATTAGCAGCGGCAATCTGTAAAACGCCTGCTCCGGGTTTATTGCAAATGATTAATGATACCCGGCCCTGTGTTTTACTGCCCGGCTTTATTGCATTAAAATGTTGAATAATTTTTTCTGCATTGCTGCCTGCCCCGCTGGCAAAAATGGCAATTGAATGTTGTGTTACTTTTTTACCACTGATGCGGTTTTTCATCTTGGCCAGGTATTTAATAAAAAAAGTAAATTGCCCAAAGGGTACACTAATGAGTAAAACACAAAATGGCCATAATAAAGTAACCAGTATAATATATAGTAATACCCATGCCGGCCCTTTTTCTAAACCGGTAAGCATAATGAGTTGCCTTCCTGCATATCCGCAAAGGCTGCCCCCAAGTGCAAAAGTGCAAAGTATCAATACCAGGTTAACGCCGTTCACCTTCCAGCGTTGTTTCAGTTTTCCAAACATTCAGCAAAAATGTAGCAAATAATTTAAAACTCCTTGCATGGCAATAAAATCCGGTAAATACCATTATTGCCCGGGCTAAGAAGCATTGGGCAGCATCGTTGTGTCACTCACTTTTACAGAATACCTATGTGGAGCTTTACTTGCCATATAACCAAAAGGATATTTTCTACAAAAACACGGCAAAAATTTGGCACATCATCTAAAAAGTACAACTAGATGATAGTTATAAAAAAGTGAAAAGAATATTTCAAATTTTTAAAAGTGTAAGTAAGATTTCTGTTTACATATCTATGACAAATGCAGTATCAACAATGAAACAATCCGCTGAAAATCAAGCCTGGTATAGAAAAATTTTTTTTAAAAATGTTAGTATTATGTCAACATCCTGACTTACTTTTGCACCATTACATGAATTTTTTTCCAAACCAGACACCCGTTTTCAACTGTATGAGTCGCTATAGAAAAATCTTTAACATCCTCTTAGCAAGTCTATTCTTCATAGCATTGATTTCCTTTTCCAATACAGCTTTTGCAGCAGATGGCGAGGCACTTTTTAAAGCGAATTGTGCTAACTGTCATAAACCGTTGGAGGATTATACCGGGCCCATGCTGCAAGGTGCAAGAAAACGTGCTCCAAATCCTGAATGGTCGGTAAAATGGGTAAATAATGTAAATACAATGCTCGAAACTGATCCCTATGCAAAGAGCTTACTTGCTAAGTATGGTTCACGCATGACTCAGTTTAATTTAAAGGAAGATGAAATTGTAGCAATATTAGATTATGCGGATGCCTACAAAGCACCGGTTGCTGTTGTAAATGATCCGCTTGAACCAACCGCAAAAGAAGACAACTCATTATTATTTGGAATACTTACCCTCATATTGGCCATTATTGCATTAATACTCTTACAGGTTAACAGCAGCCTGCGTAAATTATCTGATGAAAAAGATGGTATCCGCAGGGGCGAACCGGTACCTTTTTATCGTAACAAAAGTTATCTGATGATGGGCATATTGGTTTTATTTTGCCTGGGTGGTTATATGACGATCAATGCCGCCATGGGCCTGGGCCGCATGAAAAATTACCAACCTGAGCAACCAATTTACTATTCTCATAAAGTGCATGCTGGTACCAACCAGATCAGTTGTTTATATTGCCATGGAGGAGCACAGGATAGTAAACATGCAAATGTTCCTTCTGTAAACACCTGTATGAATTGTCACATGGCCATTAAGGAATATAAAGGAGAAGCCATTTTCAGGGAAAACGGCCTGCAGGTAAATGGTACTGCAGAAATTCAAAAATTATACGCCTACGCTGGTTGGAACCCTGAAACAAAAAAGTATGATAAACCCGGCAAGCCAATTGAATGGGTAAAAATTCACAATCTCCCCGATCATGTTTATTTCAACCATAGCCAGCACGTAAAAGTAGGTAAGCAAAATTGCCAAACCTGCCACGGCAACATACAGGAAATGCCTGAAGTTTACCAGTTTGCTGATTTGAGCATGGGATGGTGTATCAATTGCCACCGGGAAACCAAAGTTGACTTTTACGATAAGGCCACCGGCAAGGGAAATAAATTTTACAGCATTTATGAAAAGTTCCACAATGATATTAAAGCCGGTAAAATGGATAGTGTTACCGTTGAAAAAATTGGTGGAACTGAATGTCAGAAATGCCACTATTAAACCAATTAGCTAATTGGCCAATATGCTAATGCGCTAATGAAAACCCTACAACGAAAAGAGCTTTAGAATTTTAAAATTATCAATTAGCACTTTTGCTAATCAGCACATCATCACATTATGGAAAAAAAGTACTGGCAAAATTTTGGAGAATTAAATCAGTCGGAAGCCTATCAGCAAACGGCAGAAAAAGAATTTAAAGAAGAGTTGTTGCCTTTGGAAGACCTGGATGATAAAGGTTTATTAGATGCCAAATCTCCCCGCAGGGATTTTCTTAAATATTTAGGTTTTAGTACTGCTGCTGCCACACTTGCAGCGAGTTGCGAAATGCCCGTACGAAATGTGGTGCCTTATTTACAAAGGCCTGATGATGTTATCCCGGGCATTGCTAATTATTACGCTTCTACTTATATTAATGAAGGTGATGTTTTACCTGTTATTGTAAAGCAAAGAGATGGCCGCCCCATCAAAATAGAAGGGAATGATAAATCAACCATCACCAATGGTGGTACAAATGCACAGGCACAAGCTTCTGTACTTGACCTGTATGATAATACCCGCCTGCGTTATCCCATGCAAAAAGTTGGTAATGATTTTAAGGAAGTATCTACGTTTGAGGCTTTTGATAAATTATTATCAGATTCAATAAATGGATTAGGAGGTAAACCAATTGTGTTACTTACTTCTACCATTACTTCGCCTACTACTTTACAAATCATTACTGAGTTTTTAGCTAAATATGCCGGAAGCAGGCACGTACAATATGATGCTGTTAGTTACAGCGGAATGTTGCTGGCAAATGAAGCATGTTATGGAAAAAAGTCTTTGCCATCTTACCGCTTTGATAAAGCAAACGTGATTGTAAGTTTGAGTGCAGATTTTCTTGGTACCTGGTTGAGTCCGGTTGAATTTTCTGCTCAATATGCTGTTAAAAGGAGAATATCCGGCGAGAAGCCAACCATGAGCCAGCATATTCAGTTTGAAAGTTCATTGAGCCTTACCGGAAGTAATGCTGATGATCGTTTTGTACATAAAGCTTCGGAAAAAAGTGCTGTGGCACTTGCTTTATTGGCAAAATTAGGAGGTGGTGTAACTGCCCCGGCTATCAGCGATGCAACGCTAAATAAAGGTATTGAAAAAGCAGCGGCTGCTTTAAGCGCCAGTAAAGGAACTGCCCTGGTAGTTTGTGGTAGCAACGATGTTAATTTGCAAATAATAGTAAATGCTATCAATGAAGCGATAGGTGCAAACGGCACCACCATTGACTGGGTAAGCACCTCCAATATAAGGATGGGTATTGATACCGATATGGTAAAGCTTGTTGAAGAAATGAATGCAGGAACGATTGGCGCATTGTTATTACATGCAACTAACCCTGCTTACACTTACTACGACAGCAAAAAATTTGTTGATGGATTAAAAAAAGTTCCTGTTTCTGTTTCTTTTAACGGAACACTTAATGAAACGGCAGAGTTGTGCAAATACAGTATCCCTGCCCATCACTGGCTGGAAAGCTGGGGTGATGCTGAACCTAAAAAAGGTTTTATAAGTTTATTGCAACCAACCATTAACCCATTATTTAAAACAAGGGCATTTGAAACCACTTTATTAAAACTTGCAGGAAACACTGTGAATTATGAAGCCTGGTTTAAAACATATTGGGTAATCAAACAGGGTAGTGAAGACGCATACAATACAGCTTTGCAAATTGGTGTAATTGAACCCGATGTTGCAACCACATTAATTGGTGGAAGTGCTTTCAATAATGCAAGGCTTGCAGAAGCTGCTTCAAAGCTCTCTGCTGTTAAGGCAGGTAATTATGAGCTGGTAATTTATCAGAAAGTTTCAATGGGGAGTGGTAACCAGGCTAATAATCCCTGGCTACAGGAATTACCTGATCCTGTATCGAAAGTAACCTGGGATAATTACGCAATGATGAACCCGGCAATGGCGAAAGCGATTTTGGGTATTGATGTAACAGGTAACCAGCGTGAAGGAGACAGGTATGAAGTAACCCCGGAAAAACCTACAGTAATTCTTACAGCAAATGGAAAAACGATCGAGTTGCCTGTATTAATTATTCCTGGTATTCATCCAAATGTTGTTGCTGTAGCCGTTGGTTATGGCAGACAAAGTGCAGATACAAGTAAAACTTCAGAACATATTGGAAGGTCTGCAAATGGAGCAGGAAAAAATGTTTATCCGCTGGTTGGATTTGATGGAACCGGATTTAGATATTCATCTGCCGTGGATATCAAAAAAGGTGATAATATTTATACGTTGGCTCAAACACAGGTGCATGGTTCATCAGAAAGCCGGCCGGTTGTATATGAGGGTTCGTTAAAGAAATTTATTGAAGATCCGGAGCATGTGTTGGAAGAAGCAACGCATGAAAGAGCTATGCTGTTAGCCGCAGCAGGTGGAAAAGATTATGTAAAAGATGCTACTATTTACCCGGACTATATAAAGCCTGGCATTAAATGGGGCATGAGTATCGACCTGAATACCTGTACGGGTTGCAGCGCCTGCGTGGTGGCTTGTACCGCAGAAAATAATGTGAGTGTTGTAGGAAAAATACAGGTGGCGAAGGCGCACGAAATGCATTGGCTTCGTATTGACCGTTACTTTACCGGTGATATGAATAACCCGGATGTGGTTTTTCAACCGATGCTTTGCCAACATTGTGATAATGCCCCCTGTGAAAATGTATGCCCGGTGGCTGCCACAAACCATAGCTCGGAAGGATTGAACCAAATGACTTATAACCGGTGTATTGGTACAAGGTATTGCGCTAATAACTGTCCTTTTAAAGTACGCCGTTTTAACTGGCTTGATTATACAGGTTCAGATAGTTTTGGAGATAACCAACAGCCAATGATTGACGGAGGTTATATGAATGAATCAGTGATGCAGATGAATGATGAGTTAACCCGAATGGTTTTGAACCCGGATGTTACTGTACGTTCAAGAGGGGTAATTGAAAAATGTTCTTTCTGTGTTCAGCGTTTACAGGATTCTAAATTAGAGGCCAAAAAAGAAAATGACCCATCACTTGTTAGAAATGTGAAAACTGCCTGTATGCAGGCTTGTCCTACACATGCTATCAGTTTTGGTAACGTAAATGATAAAGAGAGCGATGTTTATAAGATCAGGAACGTAGAGCAAAAGCACCGTAATTTTTATGTGCTGGAACAATTGCATGTATTGCCTAACGTAAGTTACCTGGCTAAAATAAAAAATACCGATCGAGAAGTAACAAATCAGAAGGAAGAACATGAAGGACATGAGGTAAAAGCTGGAACTACTAAAAAAGAAGAGAAAGCAGAGCATTAAAATCCTTTCCCTTAAATCCCCGAAGCGGATTTTTGCAGAGATTGTTGCTTTTAAAGTGTATGCTGATTAGACAGAAGGTGGAATCGTAGAAGTGCGTTTGATTTGAAGGGGTTCCACATAGGTATTCAGTACAAGTGAGTGACACAACGATGTTGAACATAGATAAAAAGTCGGTTCAAAAAATAAACAATTAGGGCCATAAAAAAGCTACGGGCTAAAAAGCTGAAAATATATGTCATTATTAAAGTACGAATCACAAATCAGGGAACCGTTGGTGGATGGTAATAAAGATTATCACCAGGTAACGGAAGATATTATACGTCCCATTGAAATGAAACCGAGCCGGCTTTGGTATATCGGTTTTTATATCAGTGTTGCTTTACTCCTTTTTGGTGTGTATAGCGTTTACCGGGAGGTTACTTACGGTGTGGGACAGTGGAACCTGAATAAAACCATTGGATGGGGTTGGGATATTACCAACTTTGTATGGTGGGTGGGGATTGGCCATGCAGGTACATTGATTTCGGCGATACTTTTATTATTTCGCCAGGGATGGAGAACAGGTGTAAACCGGGCTGCTGAGGCGATGACTATTTTTGCTGTAATGTGTGCCGGTCAGTTTCCTATCTGGCATATGGGCAGGGTGTGGATGGCTTTCTTTGTGTTGCCTTACCCAAATAGCCGTGGACCTTTATGGGTTAACTTTAACTCGCCGCTTTTGTGGGATGTATTTGCGATATCAACTTATTTTACTGTTTCATTATTATTCTGGTACTCGGGTTTATTGCCAGATCTGGCAACGGTTCGTGATAGAGCTAAAACTAAACTACGTAAATTATTATATGGTATTGCCTCTTTTGGATGGTCGGGCAGTACCAAACACTGGCAGCGCCATGAAAGCTTGTCATTGGTGTTGGCTGGGTTAAGTACTCCGCTGGTACTTTCAGTACATACCATTGTATCTTTTGACTTTGCTACTTCTATTGTTCCGGGATGGCATACGACCATCTTTCCTCCTTATTTTGTGGCTGGTGCTATCTTTAGCGGATTTGCGATGGTGCAAACGCTGATGATAGTTTTAAGAAAAGTATTTGCATTAGAGGACTATATAACGCTTGGGCATATTGAAGCAATGAATAAAGTAATTGTATTAACCGGCTCTATTGTGGGTATAGCATATATCACTGAGCTTTTCATTGCGTGGTACGGACAAAATCCTTACGAGTGGTATGCTTTCAGCGAAAACAGGGCGAATTTGTTCAGTCCTTATGGCTGGAGCTACTGGCTGATGATGTTTTGTAATGTGGTATCCCCTCAAATGTTTTGGTTTAAAAAATTGAGAAGGAATATTGCTTTCACTTTCTTCATGAGCATCATCGTTAATATTGGTATGTGGTATGAGCGTTTTGTAATTATTGTTACTTCTACTTACAGAGATTACTTACCTTCTTCATGGAGTACATATTATAGCCCATCCATTTGGGAGATCGGTTTTTATCTTGGAACATTTGGTTTATTTTTTACCTGTTTCTTTTTGTTTGCCAAATATTTCCCTGTTATTGCTGTTGCAGAGATTAAGGCAATATTGAAAACGAGCGGTGAAAATTATAAGCATAAAATGACTGATATAGAAAGGGCTGATTCGGAGAAATTTTATATTGAAGAGGTTGAGCATTCACATTAAAACTCTGCATAACCCTAAAAGGGAATAAGTGAGGAGTTCAAATATTTAATAGTATTTAAATTTTAATAGCCAAAAGCTCTTTTAGGGTTTGGGGCAAAAGCTAAATTTTATGGCTGGAGGAATTAAAAAATTTGTTGTAGGATGTTTTGACGACGAAGCAGTATTGTTTCCGGCGGTGAAAAATGTACGGAAAGCCGGGTATAAAATACATGATGTTTATACACCTTTCCCCGTGCATGGGTTAGACCATGCCATGGGCATAAGGGAAACGAGTTTGCACACTGCTGGTTTTATTTACGCTATTACCGGTACTACAACTGCACTGGTTTGTATGAGCTGGATATTTACAAAAGACTGGCCATTAAATATTGGGGGTAAACCACATTTTGCTTTGCCAGCCTGGATACCTATCACGTTTGAGCTAACAGTTTTATTTGCTGCTGTGGGAATGGTACTTACTTTTTGCTACCTATGCCAGTTATCACCATTTGTAAAAAAGCATCACTTTCATCCCAGGGCTACTGATGATTTATTTGTAATGGCAATTGAATGCAACGACAAAACAAATGATGCAGAAGTACAGGCATTTTTGAATAATGCAGGTGCCAAGGAAGTGAATGTGCAGGTAGCTGAAACTGGCTGGTGGATTGGCCGCTATGATAGAGAACAGAAATTATATGCTGATGATGAGAAGGGATATTGAAAGGGGTGAATGGTCAACATTTTACTATTAAGGTAATCTTCGGCACCAAATAAAATTTATTATAACCGGGGGAATTAAAAAAGAATTAAAAGATATTCACTTAACAGGCAATGAAGAAATATACCATCATAACAGTTTTGATAATGTCAATTATAGGTATTGCTGTAATGACAGGTTGTGACAACAAGCGCAACCCGGGTAAAATATATATGCCCGACATGACTTACAGCCGTGCAGTTGAAACGTATGCACCGCTTGATTCACTTATGTTTACCGCTGATTATAAAAATCCGGGTGCCAAAATTTATTATAATCATAAGCCTGTAACAGGAACTATTGGCAGGGGAGAACTATTTCCTTATACGCTGCCAAATGATTCGAACGGTTATAAAATGAGTGCACAGGTAAAAAATCCACTACCTCCTTTGGCAGGCACTGACAGCCTTGAAGCTGCAAGGTTATTTAATATAAATTGTGCTATTTGTCATGGAGCAAACGGGCAGGCAAATGGACCTCTGGCAGTATCTGGTAAAATTGGTGCGATAGCAAACCTTGCTTTACCAATTTATGTAGATATGGCTGATGGTACCATGTATCATTCTATAAATTATGGTAAAAATAATATGGGCAGTTATGCTTCGCAACTAAACAGAAAGCAACGTTGGCAGATGGTGCAATATATCAGAACTTTGCAACCAAAAGCAGCGGGCACAACCGTAGTAAAAGCAGCGATTGACAGCACCGGCACTATAAAAAAAGATAGCGTTGTTACCGTTAAAGCAAAATAAAAAGCATTCACTTTAAATACAGTTTAGATGTCAAAACCATTCGAATTACCGGGAAATTACAAAAAGTGGACGATGGGCCTGATTGGAGCCGGTGTAATTGCATTATTGTACGGATTTATTGTTTATCATCCTTTTGAACATGCAGGGCATGGTGAAAATATTAATAACACACGCTTTTGGGCCGTATTGTTACAGAACAGTGTTTTCTGGTTGTTATTAGTGAATGCAAGTATGTTTTTTATTGGTTTTACAACTTTGGCAATGGGTGGCTGGCAGGTTGCTTTGCGTAGGGTGCCCGAAGCTATATCAAGTGTAGTTCCTGTGTTAGGTATTATAACGTTCATTATATTAATGTCCATCGTGTGGGGTGGAAGAACCGATATATTTCACTGGCTGGATAAAGAGGCAGTTGCCAACGATAAAATATTAAATGGTAAGAAAGGTTTTTTAAATCCTGTTTTCTTTACAGTCTGGAGTACCATCACAATTTTTCTATGGTGGTTTATTGGTAAAAAAATGCGCTCTTTAAGTTTAGAAAGCGATAAAACAGGGCCAATGGATTATGAAACCGGAAAGAAATGGATCAATAAAAATATCCTTTGGGCCTCCTTCTTTATTGTATTTTTTGGCCTTTCAGTTGGGTCCACCATACCATGGCTTTGGATAATGAGTATTGATGCACATTGGTATAGCACTATGTTTAGCTGGTACACTTTTGCCAGTTCATTTGTTGCAGGAATGTCGCTTATAGCTTTATTTATTGTTTATCTTAAAAACCAGGGCCAGCTTGAATATGTTACTGATGAGCATTTGCATGATATAGGTAAGTTCATGTTTGCTTTTTCTGTATTCTGGACTTACTTGTGGTTTTCCCAGTACATGCTTATCTGGTATGCAAATATTCCTGAGGAAACAGGTTATTTTAAAATAAGGGTACAAGGGCCCTTCCGTGGGATATTCTTTTTAAACCTGATACTGAATTTTTTATGTCCTTTACTGATATTAATGAAAAAAAGTCCCAAGAGGAATTGGACGCTAATAACATTTATGGCTGTGTTGATAATTTTTGGTCACTGGATTGATTTCTGGCAAATGGTAATGCCGGGCACTTTGGGTGAACATGCAGAGTTAATGCCTTTTGAATTTGGTATTGCCGCATTGTTTATTGGTATTATCATGTGGCGTGTAGGTGTTTATTTTAGTAAATATCCACTAACAGCTAAAAATCATCCTTTCTTAAAAGAGAGTATGATCCATCATACATAGATATTTTTTATGGTGTAGTAAGACTGATACTTTGGAAAAGGGCGGATTGTGGAGTAACATTATTATTGAAACTTAGCCGCCTTAAACAACATACAAGAATAACAATTACTGATTTAATTTTGCAACATGACACAGATTTTGTTGATAGCGATAGTAATAATGATTTTCGTAGTCATCTTTCAGATTTCGAAAGCAAGTGAATATGTAAGTGTATTAAAAGGGGAAGAAAAGGCACGTAAACAAAATAATAAGATCAATGCTTTTTTGTTAGTGGTATTTCTTATCCTGGGAATAATTGGGTGCTGGTGGTGCAATGATTTGTATTATAGCAAAACGCTGTTTCCACAAGGTGCCGCATCTGAAATGGGTGAGAAGATAGACCTGATGCTTTATATTACTATTGGTGTAACCGGCGTAGTATTTTTCATTACACAAATTCTTTTATTCTGGTTTTCGTTTAAATACCAGGAGAGGGATGATCGTAAAGCTTATTATTTTCCTCATAATACAAAACTTGAATTATTATGGACAACAGTGCCGGCAATTTTTTTGACAGTGCTGGTTGTTTTTGGATTGAAATATTGGTTTAAGATGACAGGTGAGGCACCGAAAGATTCAGTGTTGATAGAAGTTACGGGACACCAGTTTGGGTGGGAGTTTAGGTATCCGGGACCAGATAAAATTTTAGGGAAAAAGAATTATAAATTGACTAAAGGAGCTAATGGCCTTGGTGTAGATTTCAGTGATCCTGCCAGTCTTGATGACATGCATGTACCTGCCACACTTCATATACCTGTAGGCAGACCAGTTAAGTTTGTAATCAATGCACAGGACGTAATACATGATGTGGGTTTATCACATTTCAGGTTAAAGATGGACGCTGTTCCTGGCATTCCCACTACCTTATGGTTTACTCCTTTATATACTACGGAAGAAATGAAAGTAAGATCTGGTAATCCAAATTTTGTATATGAATTGAGTTGTGACCAAATGTGTGGTAAAGGCCATTTTTCAATGAGGGGCGTAATCATTGTAGAAACAGAAGAAGAATATAGAAAATACCTAGCCACCCTCGAGCCGGAGTATTACACTGTATTTCCAGATAAAAAACCTAAGCCTGCAAATGCACAACCTGCTGCATCAGATACCTCAAAGACCTCAACTCCCCTTGCATCAGTAATTACTGCGGCGGGGAATTAATATAGTTATTGAAAAACAAGTAAGAAAATGAGTAACACAGCAATATTACACGAATCAGACGTTCACGCAGCACATGAGGCCCATCATGAACATCACCATCACGAAACGTTTATTAGTAAATACGTTTTTAGCCAGGATCATAAAATGATTGCCAAGCAGTTTTTAATAACGGGTATGATCTGGGCAATTATCGGAGGTTTATTTTCTGTATTATTTCGTTTACAATTGGGTTATCCCACAACAACTTTCCCCTGGTTAGAAGATTTGCTAGGCCATTGGGCAAAAGGTGGAAAAATTGACCCTGAATTTTATTACGCCCTTGTTACCATGCATGGTACTATACTTGTATTTTTTGTATTAACTGCCGGCCTCAGTGGAACCTTTGCCAACTTCCTTATCCCATTACAAATTGGCGCAAGGGATATGGCTTCCCCCATGTTAAACATGATGAGCTATTGGTTTTTCTTTTTGGCTTCAATTATCATGTTTTCTTCATTGTTTGTTCAAACAGGCCCTGCAAGTGGCGGATGGACGATCTATCCTCCGTTAAGTGCCCTGGGTGATGCGTCGAGCGGTTCTAAAATTGGTATGGATTTATGGTTGGTAAGCATGGCAATGTTTATCGTCAGTTCATTATTGGGAGGTTTAAATTACATTTCTACCATTCTCAACATGCGTACAAAAGGCATGAGCATGACAAGAATGCCTTTAACTATTTGGGCGTTATTCTTTACGGCAGTATTAGGTGTATTGTCATTCCCGGTATTATTATCAGGCGCTATATTATTATTATTTGACAGAAACCTTGGTACAAGTTTTTTCCTTAGTGATATTGTTATCAATGGTAAGATATTACCCAATGAAGGTGGAAGTGCTATATTGTTCCAACACCTTTTTTGGTTCCTTGGTCACCCCGAAGTGTATATAATCTTATTACCGGCAATGGGAATGTCATCAGAAATTCTATCAGTCAACAGCCGCAAACCAATATTTGGTTATATGGCCATGGTAGGGTCGCTCTTTGCAATTGCAATACTTGCATTTTTGGTATGGGCACATCATATGTTTGTAACAGGATTGAATCCATTCCTTGGGGCTTTCTTTGTATTACTTACTTTATTGATTGCTGTTCCATCTGCTATTAAAGTGTTCAACTGGTTAACTACTTTATGGCGGGCAAATATCCGTTTTACACCGGGTATGTTATTCGCAATAGGTTTCGTGAGCTTGTTTATCAGCGGCGGTTTAACAGGTATTTTCCTTGGCAACTCTGCTCTGGATATTCACCTGCATGATACTTATTTTGTGGTAGCTCACTTTCATATTGTAATGGGTGTTGCCTCCTTCTTTGGCATGTTTGCCGGAGTATATCATTGGTTTCCAAAAATGTACGGTCGTTTTTTAAATAATAACATGGCATACATTCACTTTTGGGTTACAATAGTGGGGGCCTATTTAATTTTCTGGCCAATGCACTACGAAGGTCTTGCCGGTATGCCACGCCGCTATTATGATTTTTCTATGTGGGAATCTTTTAAAATGTTTGGCGGCTTAAATGAGTTTATCAGTTTTATAGCAATGATCGTATTTGCTGTACAATTGTTATTTGTATTTAATTTTTTCTATAGCATATTTAAAGGAAGAAAAGTTACCACGGCAAATCCATGGGGTGCAAATACCTTGGAGTGGACAACGCCTCTTCGTCCGGGACATGGTAACTGGCCCGGTGAAATACCAGAAGTGCATAGGGGAGCGTATGATTATGGAAAAGACGGAAGAGAATTTATACCACAAACAGAGCCGGTTGGTGAAAATGAAAGTCATCATTAAAACAAATTTGAAAATGTGAAGATTTGCAAATTTGAAAATGAGATAATAAGTAAATAGAGATTATTTGACAATTTGAAAATTTATGGCTGTGTTTGGAAGGGTATTAAAATGGTTTTTCTTTTAGATATAAAATATTTTTTGTCCGGGCAGAGGAACAATTAGGAACATCGTTGCGTCGCCCT
>JANMVB010000292.1:0-9493 GCA_031392305.1 Ferruginibacter sp. | reverse complement strand
TATGATAAATATTTTCCGCTCGTGGAGTTTGCAGTAGAGCGTCAACTAAAGAAAAATAAAGATGACTACTGGTTGCAGGCAACTAAACTTGAGCTCGCTATTTTAAAAGATGATATAGCGCAGGCATCAACTACTGTAGCGGATGCATTAACCTGCGACCCGGATGAATGGAGTAAAAACAGTACAAAGCAAAACCTGGAAAAATTGTACAAAAAGAAAGTTAGCCTAAAAGGTGAAAGTGAAATGAATTGGTTAAAGGAAATTATTGAAAGCTTTTGATTAAATTTTAATTGCGTAATAAAATACTCCGGAATGGTTAATAAGCGAAGGTTGTTTTATTCTATAGCACAATAAAGGGCTGTCTTTTTTTATTTCCTGAAAAACCGGGATGTTTCAAAGGGGTAAAAATTATTATTTTAAATCGCAATAAAAGTTGCCCATAGGTATTTAGTACAAGAGGGCGACGCAACGATTTACCACAAAGTTTCATAGCCGGACAAAAATTTATTTCAAAATGAAAGGAACAGGTAATGGAGTATAATAATTTCAACTCTACATCAATTGCAAAATTTTATGCAGCTACTTTCTCAAATAAATATAACACGGCCCGGTGGTGATGCAGTGATACAATTATTGCATGGCGATCTTTCAGCAATTCCGGTAGAGCACCAAACTGATTTACTGGTGTTGTCTGCATTTCCCGGTGATTATTATCCTGTTAGTACCACCTTGATCGGGGCCTTGTTTAATAAAGGGCTTAGCGTAAAAGAATTGTCGATGCAGAAGGAGGAAGACCTGCGGGAACAACTGAATTGCTGGTTATCTAAACCGCTGAGTAAAACTGTACAGTTAAAATTTAATTTTAAAAGGATCATTTGTTTTGAGCCTAATAATAAAATAAATGCGCCGCAAGAGGTGGTTGGTAATATTTTTCGCTGTATCAATACGTTTGCTTTTGATGAAAAAAATAATGTGGTTGCCATGCCTATTGTATCATCTGGCTGCCAGCGTGCAAAGCCGGAAGAAATGTTGCCAGCCTTGCTGGATGCCGCTATTTTCTGGCTTGAAAACGGGCTTCCCCTGCAATGTATAAAACTGGTTATTCACCGGGAGGCGCAGGTGCCCATGGCATTGGGGATTTTTGAAAAAATAAAAAATACACTGGTGAATAAAACAGGGGCAGGCGATGTAGAAATGCCTTCGGAAGAGGAGCATATTACTCCGGTTTTTGATCAGGATGATTTTTCTTCGACAGGGGATGGACACGAAAATGTAGCAGGCAAAGCAATAACCCGTGGTGAGAGATATTCTGAAGATGAAAATATTGAAACGGGGCGTGGGGCAGCACCGGTTATTTTTCCCTCATCCGCTCCTGCTGCTGTTGCCCCGTCACCTGCTCAAGTACCGGCGCCTGTTGCTGATGGGTATGATTATTTTATCAGTTATGCTCACACGCATGCCCCGCTTGTTCATTCATTTGTGCAACAGGTAAAAGAAAAGTGCGGCCACCTCAATATTTTTTATGACAGGGATAGTATTGCTGTTGGGGGTTTATGGATCAGGCAATTATCTGCGGCTATTCAAAAAGCAAATAAAGTGCTGGTATTTCTTTCCCCGGATTACGACAGGTCGCCGGTATGCTGGGATGAATTTCAATGTGCCAAACTGATGGAGTATAAAAAGAAAACCCCCATCATTCAAACCATTTACCTGTACGATTATAAGGAAGTGGAGATGTCGCCCATTATGGGTATTTACAGTTATGTAGATTGCCGGGAAGGGGATACTGCAAAACTAAAAGACTTTATCGAAAAGGTATTGGTAACGCCGGTTACCATGCCCTAATTAATAAATTCCCCGAAAAAAACCAGGAGAAAAGCAGCCATGAATTGTTGGTTGGAAATATTGCCTGGATGTAAATATTGAAGTTTATAAAAACTTAAAGCATTGCCCAATTAAACACTGAATTGTAATTGTGTAAAGTCCATATCAAGTATTTTATCCAGCTTGGTACATAAAGTTGTAAAACTTGTAGGCTTTGTAAAAAATAAATGAGCACCCATTTCACGGGCCCGGTTTATATCCTGCGCATTATTTGAAGTGGTAAATATTATTACAGGAATATGCTTATAGCGGTCTTCTTTTTTTAATATTTCCAGGCATTGGTAGCCATTCATTACAGGCATGTTGAGGTCAAGAAATATAAGATCAGGCGGGGGAGGGGTTCCAATATGTTTTATTGCCTCAAGGCCATTATTCGCAATCTCGCAATCCAGTGATTCATGTACTTCATTTATAGCATCCCTGAAAAATAATTGATCGTCTGCATCATCATCTACCAGTAATATCCTTTTGGCTTTCTTCATTCTTTTCTTTGTGGATTTTAATTAATTCAACTCCCGGGAGCTCCAACTAAATACAATAATAATCAAATATTTTTTAAATTTTATAAAAGAAGGTACATTAATAAATTATCGCATTAGCTTTAAAGCGCAGTGTTCAGGTACACTAACAACAAATGGCGGCACTGGCTGGGGTTATCGGGGTTATCACAACACAGGTAAAATTTAAATGCACCTTTATAAAATGGGAAAATATACACTAAAGGTAGCACCACTATCCGGTTTGCCCACCGCAGAAATAAATCCATGATGATTGCGCATTATTTTTTTACAAATTGCCAATCCTATTCCCGTACCTAAATAATCTGAATTGCCGTGCAGGCGTTGAAATAATTCAAATATTTTACTTTCATACTGTTGCTCAAAACCAATCCCGTTATCTGTTACACTAATTTTCCAGTATTTAATATTTGAATTGGTATCTTTTTCATCAATATCAATACCGGGTACAATGGCTGCCGAAATTATTATTATGGGATCAACCCCTTCCTTGCTATATTTTATGGCATTGCTGATGAGGTTTATAAATAACTGGTGTACCTGTATTGCAACACAACTTACCATGGGCAGTTCCTGAAATTTTATGATTGCTTTTTTTTCTTCTGCTACATCCTCTAAATCCAATACTACTTCTTCCATCATCACATTCAGGTCAGTTTCAAGCATTTTCAAGTTAGATGCATTTGTTCTTGAATAACTAAGCAGTGCATCTATAAGGCTCTGCATCCTGGCAGCGGCAGAACGGATACGGTTAAAATAATCTGCACTAAAAGTTGAGAAATTATTGCCTTCCTTACTAACTATCCGTTGCGAAAATGCCTGAATTTTTCGAAGTGGTTCCTGCAAGTCGTGACTGGCTATATAATTAAATGATTCAAGTTCAGCATTGCTTCTTTCCAGTTCAAAATTTTTAGACTGCAACATTTCGTTGTACAATTTATCCTGCGATACATCCTGCACAGTACCCACCAGCATTAAATTTTCATCGTCAGCAATAAACTTACCCGTAGAGCGAAAGTGTTTTATATTTCCCTCCCTGGTTATAAGGCGATAAGTATGTGCAACCAATACTTTTTTTGCCATAGTTTCTTCTCCATCCTTTATTGCCTGCTCCCTGTCTTCAGGGTGTATCATTGAGATGAATTTTTCAAAACTGGGCACAAAGTCGCCGGGTTCATATCCAAATAGGCGGAATACATTGTCTGAGTATTCCAGTTCGCCTGTTTGCAGGTTCCAGGCATAGCTCCCAATCAGCGCATTCTCTTCTGCCTGGGCAAAAACGTTATTCTTAATAACAAGGGATTTGTTCAGTTCATACAGTTCCCTGGTACGGTCGTTTACCTGCTGTTCAAGTTTACCGGCAATGGTTTTATGTTCCTGTATATCTGTACTGGTGCCTACCCATCTTTGTATTTCACCGTTACTGCTTTTTTGGGGTAGGGCCCTGCTGAGGTGCCACCTGTATTTACCATTACTTTTTTTAATCCGGTGTTCAAAAATAAATTCCTGGCCAGAGGCAACAGATTCACTCCACTTTTTTATGTTCCCGTCCCTTTCTTCGGGATGTACCAACGACATCCAATCAATCTCTTCGTAGTTGCCGGCAATTGCCCCGGTGTAATCATAAAAAGATTTGCTGAAATAATTTAATTTACCATGCACATCAGCCGTCCACACAAACTGCGGCATCGAATCAGATAATAGCCGAAACTGTGCTTCACTTTTTATCAATTCTTCCATTATAACTTTCCTGTCGGTGTTATCTATTGCTGTGCCGTACATTCTCAGGGTTTCACCAGATGCATCCTGTATTATTTTACCATAAACATTCACCCACCGCACCGATTCGTCAGGGCGAATTATTCTTGCTTCATAAACCAGTGATCCTTTTGCATAAGAATCAGCAACTGCCTTATCTCTTATCGGCCTGTCGTCCGGGTGAAAGGTGTCAATCAACTGCTGGTGGCTTACATTGTCGGATGGATTAAAGCCAAATATTTCAACGAGCCTGGGTGAGCTGAGAAAGAATTTATTTTCCATATCCCAGTCAAATGTGCCAATATGTGCAGCCTCTATAGCCAGCCTTGATCTTTGTTCGCTTTCTTCCACTTTTTTACGGGCTTCAATCATTTCGGTTATTTCATACCCAAAAATCAGTATGCCTTCTGTTTGATGCCAGTTATTATAAATGGGTTGATAGATGAAATTAAAATACCTTTTACCAGGCTTTCCTTTTACCCTGTCAATCTGTATGGGCCGTTCTTTACCAATATACAATTGCCCTGAAGCATATACTTTATCCAGTATTTCAAAAAAGCCCTGTTCTTTTAGTTCGGGAAATGCTTCCTTAATGGATTTGCCAATTAAATTGCGGTTACCCGTTATCTCACTGTACAATTGATTTGTCATTTCATGGATATGGTCCGGGCCTTTTAATATAGAAAAGGCAGCAGGCAAATCTTTAAAATATTCATTTAATTTTTTTATGCTGTCTTCTGCATCAAAGCGCATACGGGTTTCGTTCCTAAGAAAGAAATAAGTAAATGCTACTGCAAAAATTGCAATAACAGATAGTATAAGAGAATACAGGGGCGTTAAAGTTGCAGCGTAATTTTTTTGTTTTGTACGTTGCGTCAGCAGGTTCCCTTCAATCCTTATCATTTGGTTGTTGAGGCTGCGTACTTTGTTCATGATTGTTTTACCATCCATTACCATGTTTACCATTTGCTGGCGCCCGGTATCCCCATGGTCTATCGCTTCTTTCAGGCTTTGTAATCTTTGCGTTATCAATAACCGGAGTGCCACTCCGTTTTCCTGTTGGGCAGGATTATCTTTTATGAGAGCGTCTATTTCATCAAGGGTTTTATTTTGTTTTTCCAGCGATTCAAAGTAAGTGGAAAAATGTACGCTGTCTTTTGTTAGTAAAAATCCACGTTGTCCTGATTCGGCATCTTTTACGTAAGATAGCAACTGCTCAAGCCTCAACTGTACCAGGTTTGTATGCGTTAATACATTGGCTTTTTCGTCAAAATCATTGATACGTTGATAAGAAATAAATGACAGGATACATAAAAGCAATATGATGAGGGAAAAAATAATGTCAGAAAAAATAATTCGTTTTAATTTCATAACAGAGGTACAATGCTTTAACAGTAGTTTGCTATTCAAAATTAATGTAATAAAAATAAACTTAACGAAACACCCGTACACCGAAAAATGTTCAGGCAATTGGTAATAAATATCTGTGGGCTATGAGCATGTAACATTCCATCAGCTTCGGTGCCGTCTATCCGCTGCAAGTACGGCACAAAGCCCTGCACAAACCCTCACCGGGCTTTCCGCTTCTATACGGCATCCTTTGAACTTTTGTTTTTCAATGTTGCTTTGCTGGCAACATAATTAATTGGGTAGTTTTTAAATATCAATAGATAGCATAATGGGTACAATTAAAAATTAATCCTGCTGTGGGTCGGTTGCTCCAATGAAGCAAATGTTTTATAAACTTTTTGCAACAAAGAGGCAACTCCTACGGAGTTTAAGAAACGCAATTAAAGATCCAAATTGGTATTCAGTACAAGAGGGCGATGCAACGATGTTGCTCATTGCTTCTCAGCCCGGACAAAAAATATTCACTTTTATTATTGTTGCAAAATATTCTACAAAAGCTCCAATTAATTTACACTTGTTTTTTTCTTAAAAGCATTTTCAAAACCTTAACAAGTCCCCATTAAACATACCTCAACTGTTGCAATCTGATTTATAGATAAAGCTCCGGGCTTAACAATCAATAAAATTCAAAACCATTTTTAACCGATCCGCTTTTCAAAAGTGAACCAACAATTTTATCACTGATGAACGGCCTCACAAAATTTTATTTATGAAAAAGTTTACACTCTTGTTATTATTTGTTTCAGCATTTTTTTACCAGCGGTCTGCAGCACAGGCAGTATCAGTAAAGGCTGGCGCCCTGCTAAGCGATTGGCGTGGCGAGGGCATAAATACCCTTAATTCGCTGGTGGGCCTTACCGGGGATTATATAACCCGTAGCCCCTACATTGGTTACTATGCAGGTGCAACCATCAATATTCCAGTGGCTACCCAATTATCTTTTGAGCCGGGTATTAATTACAGCCAAACCGGTACATCTTTAAACGGCAAGTTTGGTATAAAAGGAATTGATTTTTTAAATGCCGAAGCCAATATGATTCAGCAAAGTATTGAAATACCATTGATGATAAAGGCCGATCTCGGTAGTGGGTTTGAAGTGATGGCAGGGCCACAGGCAAGTTACCTGCTCAATAGTAAACTACAGGTAAAGGCCACGGCTCTGGGTTTTAATCTTTTGAACAGAAGCTTCGACCTCGATGGAAATTTTGAGCCCCTCAATGTATCTGCAGTAGCAGGTTTTCAATACAGGTTATCAAACGGGTTAGGCATACAGGCAATGTATGAGCATGGGTTAACGAGCATGATAAAAGACAGGTCTGCAAAAGTATATGCCCAGTCAGGCAGGGTGGGGCTAAGCTATAGATTTTAACTTCTTAAATATATTCACTTTCTTATTTCGGCTACTTCTGATTCTGTTAAGTTCTCCTGGTTTTACCTGGAGAACTTTTTTATTTCGAGAAATTCTGTCCATTGTTTTCACTTTGTGGCACTTTGTATTTTCAATATTGTATGTACTGCATTCTACAATAGAAGATGATGCAGGATCAATCCCGGCTTAGGATATTCAAGCCAGGCAATACATAATATTTTAAAAGTTATTAATTGAAAGGAACTGTTGATCCATGCCAGCAAGAAAATCAACTGGAGTCAATTTTATATTCAAACTTTAGTCAGCTAACTTTTTTCCCTTGTTAGGCCTGTTAAATAAATATTCCCTAAAATGATTAGCCTGTTTTTTAAAGCAACGAATGGTTAATTATTAGCGTATTAATTAAAGAACCAACACATACAGGTAAAGAGCATTGTTCCTGGATATATTGGAGAATGTTTTATTACAATTGCTTAATTTCATTTGCTTTGTTTGTACCAAATCAAATTACAAGGCATGCAGTGCAGGGAAAATTTATTGCACCTTTAACTATTATTGTTTCTATTATTTTTTTAGGGTTCAAATGGTTCATAAAACCAGCATACATGAAAAAAATATTTCTTCCTTTTTTAGTGGTATTTATCATTAGTAGTGCAAATGGTCATACTGGTATAATCAATCTAATGGTTCCGCCTAATTTGGCTTTTGATGCCCGCTTTATACCATCGGCGAAAAATGATGAAGCAGTTACCCGTTTGCATGATACCAAAATGGATACAGTTAGCGCCGGGCCTTATGCATTGGTTGCCGGAGGAAGTAAAGGTATTGGCTATGCAATTGCGGAAGCCCTTGCAAAAAGAGGATATAATCTTATCCTGATAGCCAGGCACCTGGATGCATTACTTATTGCAAAAGATAAACTGGAAGTATTGTACGGTGTGCATGTTCGGGTATTGGTGTATGACTTAGCAAAAGAAGAGTCTGCCGTTGAAATTGCAAAATGGTGCAGCGAAAATAATATTGAATTAAAAATGCTTTGCAATGTAGCCGGTTTTGGAGGATCAAAAGACTATCTTTCTTTACCGCTCGATACCCTTCGCTATATGATCAGGCTAAACGTGGAATCGGCAATGGCGCTTTCTCTTACGCTCCTTCCTTTATTAGAGAAGAATGCACCCTCTTACATATTAAACGTGGCAAGCATGGCTGGCTTTGCACCTATCCCGGTAAAGAATTTATATTCCGCTACAAAATCAGCCGTTATTTTTTTTAGCTATGCCCTTCGTTTTCAATTGAAAGATAAAAAAATCAGCGTAAGCTGTCTTAGCCCCGGCCCGGTTTTTACCCGGCCGGAAATTGAAAAAGATACCCGTGAAAAACTTGGCTGGCTCGGTATGAGAATGGCAGTGTCCCCCCAAAAAGTAGGGGAGGTAGCGGTGCGGAAAACATTGAAAAAAAAGATGATGATCGTACCTGGCACGCTGCCTAAAATTGCTTCCTTCTTTATACGGCTTCTTCCACGTAAATGGATCGTTGCTATCTATGGAAGGGTTGGTGAATAAGGTATTTCCTCCGGCTGCATTTCCTGGGGTTAAAACGAAAAACCGAAAACCGTAAACCCTAAACCTCCTGCGCCCATTTATCCCTGTCATCAGGACTTAATTTCCAGGGCGCAAAATTGTTTTCAATATTACCAAACATGCCGTTCCATTCCTGGGGAGCATTGCTATCTTCCATTATCAATGATCTTCTCAGTTCTAATATGAGGTCAAGTGGGTTTATGCTTACCGGGCAAGCCTCTACACAGGCATTGCAGGTTGTGCAGGCACGCAATTCTTCTACTGTGATATAATCATTCAACAGCGTTTTGCCATCATCAGTAAACGTTCCATTTTTTGCCCGGTTTTTCCCTGCTTCCTCCAGGCGGTCCCTGGTGTCCATCATAATTTTTCGTGGGCTTAAAAGTTTACCGGTAATATTTGCCGGGCATGCGGCACTGCATCTTCCACATTCCGTACAGCTATACGCATCCAGCAGGTTTTTCCAGCTCAGGTCAAATACATCTTTGGCGCCAAACTTTAGCGGTTGTGCATCGCCGGCAGGTGGGGTAAGTTCTGGCTGCATCATGTACTTCACTTCGTTTTGTACACTTTGCATATTATCCATTTTGCCTGCAGGCTCCAGCTTGTTATAATATGCGTTGGGAAATGCCAGCATAATATGCAGGTGCTTACTATAAGGCAGGTAATTTAAAAAAGCAAGTATGCCTGCAATATGCAGCCACCAGCTTGTTCTTTCTATAACAATTAAAGTAGTTTCTGAAAGGCCGCTAAACATGGGTGCTAATAAACCGGAAAAAATAAAACTGCCGGTTTGTTGGTAGTGTTCACTCAACTTTATTTGTAATGCCCTGTCAGTGGCATTCATGGTAAGGAACAAGCTCATTAAAATGATCTCCGCAATTAAAATATAATTGGCATCACTGCGTGGCCAGCCGTTAAGGTCTTTGCTGATGAAGCGTTTTAGTTTTAACATATTCCGCCTGCATAAAAAT
>JANMVB010000279.1:0-12583 GCA_031392305.1 Ferruginibacter sp. | reverse complement strand
CAATACCAGTTGAGAGAATGGTTTTTATCTTTTTCATTTTTGATCGATTAATAATTTTTCTTTTTTTTATCCGGTAAAATTATCTCTGGCAACAGTCGGTTTCCAAGGATAAAACAGGGTGACGGACGAACTCATGGCCGAAGCGGTCATTTTGATAGGTGTAATATTTTAAATGGAAAATGAAAAGAGACGTAGCAATGAAAGCACGTCTCTTTTCGTCGATCCGCTAATCATTAATAGTTGAAATCAGCGGAATGACTTGAATCCTTCGCGGATATCATTAACGAGAAGTTCGGGTTGTTCCCAGGCAGCAAAGTGCCCGCCCTTGTTATGTTTTTTGTAATAGACCATATTTGGATATGCTTTCTCTGCCCAACTACGGGGAGCCTGGTAAAGTTCGTCTGGAAAAGCGCTCACAACAACCGGAACGGTTACACCTAATGGAGCTACAAAGGCATACTTATTCTCCCAATAAATACGGTAACCGGAAATGGCCGTGTTCGTCAACCAGGTAAGCGTAATGTTGTCGAGTACATCATCCCTTCTAAGTCCTTCAGGCTTTCCGTCAAATATCCGGGAGATCATTGCCAAACTAGGCTGGTCGTGGTCAAGAAATATAGTGGCGAGGCCAATGGGCGAATCCGCCGTTCCAATCAAGGTTTGCGGACGGCTTCCCATAATGAATGCGTAGGAAACGTGTTTGTATGAAAAGACCAATTGGTCGTACGCCTTTTTTTCCTCATCTGTAAGACCGGATGGAGCAGGGGCTCCGCCAAAAGCGGCATTGTTAATTTCATTTGGAACTGTGCAAGGAAAATTTGTAGCCATACCCAGTAAATTATTGGGTGACTGTACAGCCATCACATCTGTGATAAGCCCACCCCAATCTCCGCCTTGCGCAAAAAATTTCTCGTATCCAAGGCGTTTCATCAGTGTTACCCAGGCATTGGCAATATGGGAAGGGCCCCAACCGGTAGTGCTTGGCTTTCCGGAAAATCCATAACCAGGTATTGATGGGATCACAACATCAAAGGCATCTTCTGCCTTTCCACCATGGGCAGTAGGATCTGTCAGCGGACCAACGATCTTCAGTTGCTCAAGTATCGAACCTGGCCATCCATGTGTTACGATAATTGGACGTGCATTTTTGTGTTTCGAACGAACGTGAATAAAATGAATATCAAGTCCATCAATTTCTGTAATAAACTGGGGCAAAGCATTCAGTTTTGCTTCAATCTTGCGCCAATCATATTCAGTAGCCCAATAGCTCGCAAGTGCCTTCATTGTTGCCAGTGGCACACCCTGCGATTGATCGTTCACAGGTTCTTTCTCAGGCCACCTTGTGGCTAAAATGCGGCGTTTCAAATCATCAAGCTCAGCTTGTGAAGCATGAAATTGGGGGAAGGGGCGGATTGTTTCATTCGATGAGGGGTTAGCAGAAGACTTGTTTTGTGCATTGCTTAACGAGGCTTGCATCACAGGGTCTTCTGAGAGAGCTGTACCTGTAAGGGTACTTTCGTTTTTTTCCATTGTTTTAATTTTTTAAAGGTTTTAAAATATTTCCTTATAGTGACCATTGCAATAAAAGTTGCCCGGTGCTACCAGGCCACTTTTCTATAAGGCAAATGAATGGGGCTGTCAACTAAGGTTTAAAAATGGGTAAAATAAGTGGGCAATATGCTGTTCAGAATCACAGCACTTTTGATTGGAGACTCCTGGTTATTGGTAATAAATTTTAAGCTGACTAAGTTAAGATTGTTTAATATTTTCTGCAAGTATTACTTTTGCACATCAACAAATAATATTGAGTGAAAAGCTGGTAATCTATAGTAACCAAAATGCTTTCCTATTACCGCTGTAGTTCTCCGCCCTGCATTTTGCCTCTCCAAATATGCTGTCACTTGCTGCTGGGTTTAATCATAAAATATTTAACTTTATAGAGAACAGTGGAGCAGCGACCACTAAAAAAAACGGGCGCAACCTAAAAGCCAAATGAGTAAGAATTATTTCAATAAATTTTATGTCTGATAATAGTGTTTCATTGCATAGGGTCCTTAAAACTACTCCGGAAAAAGCTTATCGTGCATTTACTGAATCTAATGCACTTGCCTCCTGGATACCTCCTTACGGCTTCCTCTGTACCGTGCATGAAATGAATGTGCAGGTAGGAGGAATGTATAAAATGTCATTTCATAATTTCTCTACCGGTAATGGCCATTCATTTGGTGGTAAGTATATAGAGATTAAACCCAATGAATTTTTAAAGTACACAGATAAATTTGATGACCCCAACCTTCCCGGTGAAATGATTACATCTGTTTGGCTACAAAAAGTTTCGGTTGGCACAGAAATAAAAATTTTGCAGGAAGGTATCCCTTCTGTAATACCAGTAGAAATGTGTTATTTAGGCTGGCAGGAATGTTTGGAAAAGCTGGCTAAATTAGTAGAGCCTGAAATTCCGGATATGTAATTTATTTTCAATCTTCCACGCAGTTATATTTAATAATCTCTGAGCCATGTTTTGTGTCCACACCAAACATGCAGCCAGGCTTTCTTTCTATTTATTCCATAGCGAAAAAATCACTACACCAGCATTAGCACAAACACCCTGGTCAACATTAAATGTAGTAACACAATTATCCTCCACTTACCTGATTGATGGGAATATTAGGGTAGGGGTGGGTGTTATAAAATGCCAACATGCCAAACCCTACCTCCGCAATTGCGAAGAAATTAAATACAAATTTTTGTCCTGTCTAAGAAGCTATGTGCAGCATCGTTGCGTCGCACTCTTGTACGTTATACCAATGGGGGGCTTTACCTGCAGGATGTGGGTACACTGAAATTTGCTAACCCATTTTGCCACCATCCTTTCCTTTTTTTGCATCAACTCAAGGCTTTTTAGTATCAATTTACCATTAAGATGGTCAACATTTCCTTTAAGTTGATCACCTTTTCACCTAAGATGATCATTTTCTCCCTCTCAGCAACACCCTCCCAACGAGCCATAGCGCAGCCGGAGATCTTGCACAATAGAAGGGGTGTAACGTTAACCTAAACCAACTCTATTTATTATTTTAGCACCATGCCTTCAAAAAAATATATCTTAAAAATGTGGCTTACCATATCTTCAAAAATTAAAGGATAAACGCCAACGTCCCCGGCCCGGCATGGGCTCGTTGGGAGACATTGCCGGGAAGGGATCTTCCATCCACCCTCCCCATCTTACAGGAAAAACCCCCATTTTACCAACGTATTTTCCCCCTGGTATCATCAAGGTTTTACCCTGATGCAGCAAACCAAATCTTAAAAAAAACAAGATTGCATCACAAATGAAGGCCTTAAAACCAGAAATGAAGGCCTTAAAACCAGAGATGAAGCCCTTAAAACCAGAGATGATGGCTTCCGTTTAGGAAATGAAGGCCTTAAAACCAGAAATGATGGCTTCCGTTTAGGAAACGAAGGCCATCATTTGACAAACGAAGGCCTTAAAACCAGAAATGATGGCTTCCGTTTAGGAAACGAAGGCCATCATTTGACAAACGAAGGCCATCATTAACACTTTTTTGCCCATTGCCTTGGTTGGTAGCACACGAACCATTCCCTTCTCGTTGCCTTGGTTGGTTAGCAATTTATTAATAATGGTTTCTGCCACTAACGATGGCTGAGCCCATTCAATTATTTAAAATTAACCTAAGTTGTATTTACGCTACTCCACAGGTATAGCGTTCTTCTTCTTAATCCATTAAGAAACAGGGGTTAATAAAAATTGTAATCTGTGAGATGTAGCTTACTTTAGCGTAAATACAAACGTTAGCGGCAACTCTTAGACAGACCTCACTATTATGACAACAATAATAATAAACGAAAACGCTTTAGAACAGATAATTCAAAAACTTGACAGTTTTGTTTTGACAAACCAAGACAAACAAGAAATTGAATCAATGCGAAACGATATTGCACAGACTTACGACAACGCAAAATTAAATAGCCTTACAAAGGAAGATTATTTTGCAGGGCTTGGAAGAAAACAAGGTTGCCTTGCTTATGACCTTGAATGGGGAACCAGACCGCTCGGCAGTATAAAAGGCGGTTCAAAATATAAATATGGTTACGAAACTGACTTTCCTAAAATAAAATCTTTACTTCTAAAAGTCATTTCTGTTGACACATCAAACGCATACAAACCTGACGGCAGTCCTTCAAACGATTTAGAACAACTTATAAGTTTATCAAAAGAAATCAACGGTTTCAAAACCGGCAGAACTGTTATCCCGAAACTTTTAAGCATCTATTTCCCAAATATCTTCCTTCCCATTTTTAACGACCAAGACCGTTTCCTAAGTTTCATTTTAGTTAGCGGGCTTGACACAGAAAACACAGGTCTTGCATTATACTTTGAGTACAATTACAAATTATTAAAGATTAAAAATAGAATTGAAGAAATTGCAAATAGGACGTTAAGCAATTTTGAATTTGCAAGACTTCTTTATTATGTTTTTCCAAAAGAGCAAGACGACATTATTGACGGACAACCGACAGCTTTGCCAATAGTTCAAGAAGAACAAAAGTTTGAAGCGTTGGAAGTACAACATTATCAAACGCTACTTCATAGAAATATGCCAAGGCTTTTTCCTAAGCTCAAGTATTTTGATGAAGAACAGCAAATGCAAAAAAATGGACAGTACGACACACAAGTTGTCGGCATTATGGATATGCTAACAATTGACGAAAAAGGGAATTTTGTAATTATTGAAATAAAACGAAAAGCAAAAGATTTAAGCATTGGACAAATTTTGCGTTACATGGGTTGGACACAGGAAGAGTTATGTAAAAATGGTCAATCGGTTCGTGGATTAATTGTTGCAGAAAGTAAAGACATTAATTTGGAGTTTGCATTAAAGGTTGTTCCTGGTGTAAAGTTCCTTAAACTTGGACTTAGCATAACACTGGTTGAGCAATAGAGTATGCCGCTAACATTAGGAACAATAGCCGAAAGCCCCCAAAAAGAGGCCCCCGTTAAACGCTGTTAACGGGGGCTTTTGGTTATTGTTTGTTGACCGACGCCTGGCAGAGTGCCACTGCGGGATAGCTATAGGTACTTAGTAGCTGTTGGCCCTCGCTGCCCGCAGTTAAAACAGGTAAGGATGCAAAAAGATAGCGGTGTTTTTTGGCTGCTATTTTCCAGAGGGGCATAGCTTCCCTTACCCATGAATGCAGGTTGCTGGAAAAGATCTTTTGTCGTAATGGTGGTACTGTTCATAATCGTAATAGAGTTTTTAATTTATGGTGAGGCCTTGTTGCGGATAGCAGCAGTCAGTTCTTTACCACTTTGCAGCAGCAACAGTGAGCCACCCGTTTGCGGGTAAACAATTTTTACCAGTACCAGCCTGCCGCGTTTGCATTGAGGGCACAGGGAGATATCGGTACCATATTTTTCCAGCATGCGCTGTGCCACCGGTATATTTATTTTGGGTGGCAGCGGCTGCAGCTTCATTTGTTTTCTTACAGCATTTAGCCTGGCGGTTTTACCATGGTTCTGCAAAAAACCATAGTGGCGGATCTTTACATAGCGCCGGGGCAAAAAGTGCATTTCAAAACGGCGCAGAAATTCTGCGATAGAGAGTACCATTGTTTTTTGCTTACTGCCATCTGCATAATCCTTGTATTTAAAGGTTACGCTATGATGCGTTATGGCAATAATGCGGTGCCTGGTAATGGCAACCTTGTGGGTGTATCTGCCCAGGTATTCTACCACAGCCACTACACTGCCGAAGGGGCGCTTGGCATAGACGTTCCAGTTTTTATAGCCCGCTTTTTTTATTTGTACTGCTACATCTATGCCCGCTGTTTTCAACAAACCTTTTGCTAAAAGCACCCGTAATTTTTTTAAGAAAATGGCTTTATATACTTTCTTTAATGCCGCCACGGGAAACAGAAACTTTTGGTTGCTGCGTTTGGCAGCTACCCACTGTTTGTCTTTTATACCACCACCGCTTACAATGCAATGCAGGTGTGGATGAAAGCTGAGGTTTTGCCCCCATGTATGCAGTATAGCGGTAATACCACAGGTGGCACCCAGGTACTGGTCTTCTGCGCTAAACTGCAACAGGATTTGAGCAGCAGCTTCAAACAATAGATTGAACATTGCCTTGCGGTTACCCAACGCCAGGGTATTAAACTCGTGGGGTACCGTAAACACTACATGAAAGTAACTGGTAGCAAAAAGCTGTGCAGTCAGGTTTTCTACCCACTGTTCTTTTTTTAAACCACCGCAGTTGGGGCAATGCCGGTTGCCACAGCTATGGTATTGCTGGTGCAGGTGGTGGCAGTCTTTATCATCGCAGCGGTAATGATGCATACCCATGGCAGCAGTATGGCAGCGGTGCAACTGGTGAAAGATATGCTGGCTGTACGCATTGGTGTTAGTAGTGCAGGGATGGCCAAACAGTTCCTGCAACGCCAAGGCCGTTACTGCTGTGGCACTCATAATGCAACCTGCATGGCAGCATCAAAAGGTGATACGATGGCAGCCCGTTTAGATTGCTGCAGGTGCAGGTAAATCATAGTAGTAGCGATGTTGCTATGGCCCAATAGTTCTTTGATGGTGTGCAAGTCGCAGCCATTATCAAGTAAGTGGGTAGCAAAAGAATGGCGCAGCGTGTGTGCCGAATAATCTTTACCGCCCAGACCTATTTTGGTGATGTACAACTGTATAAAATGCTGGATGCTGCGCTCATGCATAGGTGCGCCTTTGCGCTGGCCTTCAAATAAATAAGTTAAAGGCTTGGTGTCTTTATAATACTGGCGCAGGGGCTCCAGTAAATGTTTGGGCAGCAGGGTAAACCTGTCTTTACCACCTTTGCCTGCCACAACTTTTACCTGAAAGCTTTTACTGTCAACATCGATGAGCCTGATATTGCGCAGTTCGTTCATGCGCATACCGGTACCATAAAATAAACTCACCATCATTTTATGTTTTTGATTGGTGATAACGGAGAACAATTGCTGTACCTGTGCCACACTGAACACCTGTGGTAGCTTGTTTGATTTGCGGGGATAAAAGGCTACGGGCAAAATAAACGGAGAGGGGCACACGTACTTGTAATAAAAGCTGCATGACTGGGCAACCTGGTGGCATTTTTCACGGCCTACGCCATGTTCTTTAATGATGAAGGTGATGTAATTGATGATGTCCTGCTGGGATATACTTGCGGGCAATACATCATAATAATGGGCAAAGAGAAAGCGCATCTCCTGCACATAATTGCGAATGGTACGTGGGGAGTACTGCTTTGCTACCAGGGTATTACTTAGCTGCAACAGGCAGGCCAGGGCCTCAACGGAAAGGGTTACTTTACTGTACTCATTTTTTTTGCATAATTTAATGTTTTAAATGTGAATAGTTAAGATAGCATTTTTTACTGGTGGATCATCTTCACCGTAGGTGTTGGTTCAACATTGGGTTTTATGCAAGTTGGGCAGTACATTGTAACATCAGCTATCGCTGTTGTGCTTCATCTGGGCTGGACATACATTGTTGGGCTTTTGTTTGTTAACCTGTACTTTTATATCTTTAATCAGCAGCGGTTCCGGGCCAGCCCTGCAGCAAGCCCTGCCCGTTGTGTGTTACTTTAAACCAAATGACGGTAAAATTTAATTATAGAATAGGCTTAAAAAAAATGGTGCAGTAAAAATATTATGCCGCGATTTAAAAAAAGTAATTTTTTCTACATTGATGAATCTGGTGGTATACTAAATAATTCGGAATTGTTTATCTTAGGATGCACTCGGACAGATACGCCGCAGACAATATGCGATAGCATAATAGAACTATTAAATGGATTCGACGATGAAATTTACTATGCCCTAATGATTAATCAAATTAAAGAACAAGGATTTCATGCTGTCGATAATCACCCTGATGTACGGGCTAAGTTTTTTGGTATGCTTCCGACTCTAAACTTTCGTTCGTTTACCAGCATTATCAATAAAAGCAAATCTCCCTATAAGGAATTAATAGGTAATAAAGAAGAAGCTAAAGTGTATCTATTGGCACTCGATAAATTACTTAAAGGACGATTTAATAACAGAAGTGACAACAATATTTTTATTTTCGAAGAACTACAATTTAAGGGCCCAAATCAAGAGCAAATCCTAGCCGAGTATTTTGGTTCTTATATGAAGGACGGAAAAATTGCTTACCAAATAGTTGGCAAAGAAGAGGTAAATTTATCAATTACTGATTATATGAACTATATTTTTCATACTTTGCTTCTTGCAAAGGAATTAAATAAGGTACAACGAATGGTTGATAATTTTGAACTTATAAAACCAAAGATAGCCTTTATCAATATTTTGCACTCTGGCAATTTTTTTTCCAGGAAAAGCCCTTTTAATATTCAAAATGTTATTCAAAGTTACAGCGGGTAGCCATTTGGGTAAATTAAACGGATATGAGTTCGTATTCGGTTCAAAATAAATTTCTATTTTCTTACCCATTTGGCTCCTGCTTTCATGAATATTTCTACAATCACCAATTTGAAACAGCTCGCAAATTTCTTACGTTGTGATGTCGTATTTCTAAAAGCGTATCTAGAAGGAGATTATCACATTATCGATCGCAGGATATCTCATGATTTACCTATAAGTACCGGCATTACTTCGATTATCGAAAAGCTTTACTTAAGAAAAAAAAATACATTTGTTGAGTCTTATCGAGAAATTTATTCAGTCAAGACAGATACTCTTAAAAATGCATTAAAGGGGCTTAGTACTTATATAAAGAATTCGCATAAACCGTCAATGGCTGTGCATGGATATGTACGAGGAAAGAATATTCGAACGAATGCAGAAGCACACTTGGCTAAAAAGCACCTTATGTCAGTTGATATAACTAAGTTTTTTGAGACTATTACCAAAGCAATGGTTGAACATGGACTTTCCTCAGTTGGCTTTTCAGAGTTTGCAGCACGAAATTTGTCCCACTTTGTAACAATAGATAATTTTTTGCCTCCTGGCTTCAGTACAAGTCCTGTAATTTCAAATCTGGTATTAGCCCCCATGGACGAACAATTAGCCCACCTTTGTCAAAGAGATTGCATTTACACAAGATATGCAGATGACTTATATTTCTCGTCAAATATTACATTACCGCCTTTGGATGATATAAATGCGATTATAATTGCAAACTCATTTACTCTAAACCCTCAAAAAACCAAGTATATGCCACGCGGAAGCAAGCAATACGTAACGGGGTTGACTGTTTTTGATTTCGTGAGGCCCAGAATTACAAAAAAAATAAAGAGAAATCTGCGGTTAGAAATATATTATCTTGTATACTATGGATTACAAAATCATGCCTTGCATAAATTGGGTTACACCTTGGAGCAGTATACAGCCGACAAAACTATTAAATTAGAAACAGATTCAGAAGTGAACGCTATTGATGGCAGAATTACGGGTTGGTTAAGATTTATGAATTCGGTTGAACGCCCTGCAGCACAAAAACTTTCTAATCAATACAAAAAAGTCAAGCTATAATTATTATGCATTTCGGCAGAACTTTGCACTCCTTTTTCCTGTCTCTTACCGTAATCCCTAGACATATAGAAGAATGTATCTCAGTTTAGGGTGCACGCATACAAATAATTCAAGTAATTAATAATAAAGCGAACGCACAACACAGTTGGTCAACACGTCACATTGAACATACCATGAACAACGGAACAGAATTAATAAGTAGAGAATTAAAATATACATACGATAATGAATGTCTTTTATTGAATGACTCACATACAGGTGAAGTGCCTAACAAGGCAAATAGTTTATTATGGATTGTTCTTAACAGTTTTTAGATTCACATTTGTAGACCATTGTAGACCATTTGATAATTTTGCTCGCTTCTACTGGAGTAATATTGACCTTATATGGTTTTTTTAAAGTCCCAAAGAAATAAAGACCTTTTTAAGAATTACGCCCAACAATAAAAACAATAGCTGAAAGCCCCCAAAAAGAATCCCCCGTTAAACGTTTTTACCCTGGGTTTTTGGTTATTGTTTGGTGACCCTATAATCACCACCCTTTTCCAGCAGGCAGACAAATCCCATCATTTTTTATTGAGCTACAAGCAGGTTATTCAACCGGCATAATTGAAAGAACAGTTGCATTAATGAAAACAAACAAACAATCAATCACTTAAAATGTTAACCCGGGCATCATTCTAATTTGTAGGAAAAGCTTAATTGAAAAACCAACGTTGAACGGATGCCGGATAGAAGCGAAAAGCACGGTGAAGGTTTTGTGCGTGGGCCTTGCGCCGGACTTGAAGTGAATAGCCGGAACAAATGCTGGTATTGTTACCAAAGCTCATAGCCACCAATATCAATAAAATAAATGAAATCTACCATTCTCATTTATCCATTATACATTAATCAATTATCCATTAAATCAAAACTATCCTGCCACTCAACAGGATGGCTATATGCGCATTATTAAATATTTTTCCAGCCGAAATTTATAAAACGATTGTATGCCTTGTAAATATTTATTAACAGTAAAAAAAGGGTTACTGATCCCACCTGTTTTTGTGCTGCTGCTTGCAGTATTTTGTTCAATAAAAGTTGCTGCTCAAAAACTTCCACCTAAGAAGCAGGTACTTGCAACCATTACTGTTGCCAATCAGTACTTCATGAACAAATGGCCGGATGCAGGAAAAGAAATATTTGTTCCGTCACGTAACCGAACCTGGCCTAGCCATATCTGGACAAGGGCCGTGTATTACGAAGGGTTAATGGCATTGCATAACATTGATGCCAAAACTGCTTATTATGATTATGCAGTGCAATGGGGAGAGCAACATAAATGGGGTTTACGAAATGGTATTGAAACCAGGAACGGCGATAACCAGGCCTGCGGGCAAACTTACATTAACCTGTACCTGCTGGATAAAAAAGAAGAACGGATTAAAGATATAAAAGCATCGGTTGATAAGATGATGGATTCAACAAAAATTGATGACTGGAACTGGATTGATGCCATACAAATGGCCATGCCGGTTTTTACGCAACTGGGCGTTGTTTATAATGACACCAGTTACTTTCACCGCATGTATGAGATGTATGCATTTACAAAATACAGGCATGGCGATAAGGGCCTTTACAATGCTACTGAAGGATTGTGGTGGCGGGATAAAGATTTTGATCCTCCGTACAAAGAACCCAATGGCGAAGATTGTTACTGGAGCAGGGGCAATGGATGGGTAGTAGCTGCACTGGTAAGGGTGTTAACTTTGCTGCCAAAAAATGAAACACACCGCCAGGAATACATCGCTGATTTTAAAGCAATGATGAAGGCGCTTGCACCCTTGCAAAGGGCCGATGGCTACTGGAATGTAAGCCTGCATGACCCAAATAATTTCGGTGGTAAAGAATTAACGGGTACAGCTTTATTTACTTATGGTATGGCCTGGGGTATCAGTAATGGTTACCTTAGCAAAAAGGAATATTTGCCTGTGGTAACAAGGGCCTGGAATGCAATGGCAAAAGAATCTGTACATGCCAATGGGTTTTTAGGTTTTGTACAAGGTACAGGCAAGGAACCAAAAGAATCGCAACCGGTTACGTACACACGGGAACCTGATTTTGAAGATTTTGGGTTGGGTTGTTTTTTACTGGCAGGCAGCGAAGTGTATAAATTAAAATAAAAACTGGTGCAGCACATTAAGATGAAAGTAGCATTATTTATTCCCTGTTATATTGATCAGTTTTACCCCGATGTTGCAATTGCTACTTTGCAGTTGCTCGAAAAATTTGGTTGCGAAGTAGTGTTTCCCCTTAACCAAACCTGTTGCGGCCAACCCATGGCCAACAGTGGTTTTGCCAACTTAACCACGGGCTGTGATAAAAATTTTGTGGCCAACTTTGGTGATGCAACCTTTATCGTTTCACCTTCCGGAAGTTGTGTGTTGCATATAAAAGAACACCTGCATGATACGAACGAACAAAAGGCTGCTCATATCCGCTCACATATTTATGAGTTAACAGAGTTTTTGGTAGATGTGCTGAAGGTTGAAAATCTCCATGCATCCTTTCCGCATAAAGTAGGTTTGCATATAAGCTGTCATGGCCAGCGGGGCCTGCATCTTTCTTCGATGAGCGAATTGGTGGCGCCGGCTTTTTCAAAACCACAACAACTGCTGGCGATGGTAAATGATTTACAGCTTAGCCAACCTAAAAGGGTTGATGAATGTTGTGGCTTTGGTGGTACTTTTTGTGTATTTGAAGAAGCAGTGTCTGTAAAAATGGGTAAGGATAGAATTGGAGAACATGAGTGGAATGAAGTGGAATATATTACCAGCGCAGATGTAAGTTGCCTGATGCACCTGGATGGTATTTTAAAGCGTAAAAACAGTAACATAAAAACAATTCATATTGCTGAAATTTTAAACAGCAGTACAAGGGAATTGCAAAAATAAAAATCAGTAAGAGCGCAATGGCAACACAACATAATAATAATGCGGGGCACCTACCTGTTGCAGACCATGCCACAGCAGCAGGCTTATTTATAAGCGATGAAGAAAGAA